>ONAI01000066.1 GCA_900315755.1 uncultured Ruminococcus sp. | reverse complement strand
GCGGCGATAAAGTGAGCGCGTGAAACAAGCGTCAACGTGGAAGGGAGCGCAGGCACTGCGCTTGACATTCCTACTTAATCGGTATATAATATTTGTATAAGATCCTGAAGGAGAGATCATATGAATAAAGATTTTGAAAAGCGCCTCGGTTCAATAGCAGAGGATATTATATCAAGCTATACAGGCGAGAAAACTATTGATGAAGTTAAGGCTTACGATCATCCTGATAAGGATTCGGTCATTGACATAGTTACAAAACTGAAAAAAATAATCTTTGCCGGTTATTTCAGAAACAGCAGTTACAGAGCATATACTCTCCGCAACAGCGTTACGATGCTGCTGGAGGACGTTGTATATAACCTCACAAAGCAGATAGCAACAGTTTACCGTTATCTGCCGGAGTATTCCTCAGATTCTGATACCGAACTATATGATAAGGCACAGAATGTTACACTTCAGTTTACAGAAAAGCTTCCGAGGATACGTGAATTCATTGAGACCGATGTTGAAGCTGCTTATGAAGGAGACCCTGCTGCTTTCAGTAAGGACGAAATAGTTTTTTCTTATCCTGGGCTTTTTGCGATCCTTGTAAACCGTATTGCACATGAGCTGTTTCTGCTTGGCGTTCCGCTTATTCCTCGTATAATGACTGAGTATGCTCACAGTGAGACTGGTATTGATATACACCCCGGTGCTTCTATCGGTAAGTATTTCTTTATAGATCACGGTACAGGCATAGTTATTGGTGAAACTACGGTCATCGGTGACAATGTTAAGATCTATCAGGGAGTTACTCTCGGTGCGCTCTCAACACGCGGTGGTCAGCAGCTTAAAAATAAGAAGCGCCATCCGACTATACTGGATAACGTTACTATCTATTCAGGTGCTTCGATACTCGGCGGAGAAACAGTCGTCGGCAAGGACGTTGTTGTTGGCGGTAACTCTTTCATCACCAAGTCAATTCCGGACGGCGCTCGCGTAAGCATCAAGAATCAGGAGCTGCGTTATAATTACCACTCAAATAAAAGCTCTCATCAGCCTGATTTTGAACAGGATGAAACATGGTTCTATATCATATAATAAAGCAACACCGCACAAGACCATTTATTGGCTTTGTGCGGTGTTTTTTCTATGTCACTTTTTCCATGAGAACAGTCCGTTAAGGATAGGTACTGCTGCGCTGAGTGCAAGTGCAGTAAGAAGCTGATCGGATGTAAGAGATACTGTTTCAAAGACTACCCTGAGCTGCGGAAGCATTATTGCTGCTGCAAGTGCTGCTGCTGATACAATGGCTGCAAGAAGCAGCTTTACATTGCTGAAAGGGTCTATCCGGAATATGGATCTGCTCTCAGACTTACACTCAAATACGTGTATCAGCTGAGATACTACCAGTGTTATGAGAGCAGCTGTGCGTCCGGCTTCGATAGTTCCGCCCATATGCATTACTATGCTGAAGGATGCGAGGGTCGAAAGTCCTATGAATATGCCGCGGAAAATTATCTTCCACATAAGTCCGCCGGAAAAAAAGCCTTCATCAGACCTTCTCGGCGCACGATGCATTATGTCACTTTCCGGCGGTTCAAGTCCGAGGGCTATTGCAGGGAGACCGTCAGTTACAAGGTTTACAAGCAGTATCTGAACAGGCAGGAGTATGATAGGCATTCCCATGATGATACCAAGGAACATAGTCAGGACCTCGCCGATATTACAGGAAAGCAGATAGCGTACAAACTTGCGTATATTTGCATATACGCAGCGTCCCTGTTCGACTGCCCCGACCAGCGTTGCAAGATTATCATCAAGGAGTATCACATCCGCAGCCTGCTTTGTTACATCTGTTCCGGAAATTCCCATTGCAACTCCTACATCAGCTTCTTTTATTGCCGGAGCATCGTTTACTCCGTCGCCTGTCATGGTGACTATCTCACCGCGCCGTTTGAAGCTTCTCACGATACGCAGTTTGTGTACCGGCTCTACTCTTGCAAATACGGTGTATTTGTCAATATTCCGGTCGAGTACCTCATCGCTCATAGCATCGAGCTCTGCGCCGGTAACAGCCTTGCCGCCCCGCATCAGACCGGCTTTTTTTGCAACAGCTACGGCAGTATTCTTATGGTCGCCGGTTATCATTACTGTTTTTACTGAAGCGGCAGCACACTTGCGGATAGCTTCCTTTGCTTCTTCACGCGGCGGATCTATCATTCCTGCAAGACCGAGAAAAGTAAGTCCGCTGCGCTGCGGCTCGAAGCTTTCAGAGTTGCACTCAGCAAGAGCAAGAACTCTTAGTGCCCTGTCTGACATTTCTATCACTCTCTCGGTAAGACTTGTTCTCATTTCCTGATTCAGCACCTGTATTTCTCCGCTTGAATCCATAAAGTGAGAACATCGCGGCAGCAGAACTTCCGCAGCACCTTTGAAATACAGCTTCTTTCCATTCGGAGAGGTGCAGTGAACAGCCATGAACCGCGTTTCGCTGTCGAAAGGATACTCTTCAAGTCTGCGGTACTTTGTCTTTACGGTATCGCCTGTGATGTTTCCTTTTGATGCTGCTATAAGAAGTGCTATTTCGGTAGGGTCTCCTGTGACCTGCCACTCTCCGCGAAGTGCGGAGCTGCTCTTTTTTCTGTCGCTTGCTGATATAGAAGCAGTTGAACATATAACTCCGCAGAGCAGCGCTTCCGACAGAGTTTTTTCCCGTGATACATTAACAGGAGCGTTATCGCTTCCGCGTGTGATACTGCCTTTCATACGATAACCCATACCGCTGAAATAATAGCAGTAGGCAGAGGTCGAAAGCTCAGTGACAGTCATCTTGTTTTCAGTTATTGTACCGGTCTTGTCTGAGCATATTACGGATGTGCAGCCGAGAGTTTCTACACTGTGGAGCTTGTTCACGAGCGCTTTATGCTTCATCATACGATTTACTGCAAGTGCAAGCGCTATTGTGACAGTTGCAGGAAGTCCTTCAGGTATAGCCGCAATGGCAATGGTTATACCTGTCATGAGCATATCAAATACGTCCTCACCGCGCAGAACACCTGCTCCGAAAACCAATGCACATACAACTATACATATGATCGCAACTGCTTTGCCGAGCTCAGCAAGACGTTTCTGGAGAGGTGTCATTTCTCTGTCTATGTCAGTGAGCATTTCAGATATTTTTCCCATCTGGGTACGCTTTCCTGTTGCGATGACTTTTGCGGTACAGCTGCCTTTCGTTGCAGATGTTCCGCAGTAAACGATATTGGATTTGTTGAGTGAATTATCAGTATCATTTATAAGTCCGACTGTTTTTCCGACTGCCTCTGATTCGCCTGTAAGGATAGATTCGTCTGCGAAGAAACCTGCTGAACGGAGTATCACACAGTCAGCCGGGATACGGTCGCCGGCTTCGATCTCGATAACGTCCTCAGTTACAAGCGTTGAAGCTTCAATGACTGATAATCTGCCGTCTCTGTAACACTTCGCAGTAGGAGATGTCATTGACCGCAGGGCTTCAAGAGTATGTTCAGTGCGGTACTCCTGAATGAATCCGAGTATAGCGTTCAGCAGTACTATCATGATTATAGTAACAGCGTCTGAGATCTCGCCGAGGAGTACAGATACAACGGTCGCAGCAAGAAGTATCATCACCATAACATCGCGGAATTGTCCTATAAATATCCTTGCAGGACCTGTTTTCCTGCTCTCGCTCAGAATATTTTCACCTTCCTGTTTCAGCCTTGCGGCAGCTTCTTTTTCTGTAAGTCCCATAATATCACCTCTTATCGCCTTAGAAAAGGCTTGTTTACTTGTCTTACTTTACAAAATATGAGGTTTTATATGAAATTATGACACTGTATAATTCTTTTTGATGTCGGTATAATAAAACAGAGGTGATATTATGGCAGAATTAATTGAAAGAGGTGTATACAGACTTTCCTCGCCGGCTTATATTGAAAGCTATGCAGCGGCAGTCGGTGACAAGGAGGGCAAAGGTCCGCTTGGAGGATGTTTCGATGAGGTCATAGAGGACAGCCATTTTGGCATGAAAACATGGGAAAAGGCGGAGAGCCGTTTTCAGCTTGAAGCGGTGAGTCTTGCGGTCAGGAAGTGCAGTCTGACCAAAGAGGAAATAGACGTTATATGTGCCGGCGACTTAATAAATCAATGTACCGGCTCGACCTATGGTCTGCGAGAACTTGAGATACCGTTTCTCGGATTGTATGGTGCTTGCTCGACTATGGCAGAGGGGCTTCTTGTAACATCCATGATGATAGATTCGGGTACGGCAAAGCGTACCGCGGCTGTGACCTCATCACACTTTTCTACGGCGGAAAGACAGTTCCGTTTTCCGCTTTCCTATGGTGGACAGCGAACCCCCACATCACAATGGACCTGCACTGCTGCCGGAGCGGTGATACTCACTAAATATGCGAAAAAATGCGGTATAGTGGGTGGATGTATCGGTAAGATAACTGATATGGGCGTGAACGATGTAAATAATATGGGAAGCGCTATGGCTCCCGCTGCCGCCGAAACTATAAGACGCTATCTTGCTGCTACAAATACAGTTCCCGATGATTATGACTATATCATAACCGGCGATCTTGGTACAGTCGGGAGTAAGCTTATCGTTGAACTTCTGCAAAAGGAGAATATCGACATCTCCAAGCAGCATAAGGACTGTGGTGTTATGATATTCGATTCTGATGAACAGGATACTCACTGCGGCGGTTCAGGATGCGGATGCAGTGCAAGTGTACTCGCAGGATATTTTCTTCCAATGCTCGAACGCGGAAATATCAGTAACATTCTCTTTGCCGCAACAGGTGCACTTATGTCGCCGATGACTCTCCAGCAGGGCGAAACGATACCGACTATATCACACCTTGTGCATATAACATCAAAAGTCTGATAATGTTAAGGGCGGCGTAAGGTCATCTGACTGAAGCCGCCCGTAATAGTGCCTGAGCAATATGAAGTCTTGTAATATTTCCGGAGATGTGTTATAATTGATGTATCATGTTTTAGGAGATTCTGATATGAAATTTATATCTTGGAATGTTAATGGATTCAGAGCGTGTCTGCAAAAGGGCTTCGGTGAATTTTTTGCAAGCGCAGATGCGGATATTTTCTGTTTGCAGGAAACAAAAATGCAGCCGGATCAGGCTGATTTTGCTCCGGAAGGCTATCATGTATACTTCCACAGTGCAGTCAAGAAGGGTTATTCAGGTACGGCTGTATTCACTAAGGCAGAGCCCTTGAACGTTACTTACGGCATCAACGGAACTCACATGGATGAGGGACGTGTTATCACCTGTGAATATGAAGATTTTTACTTCGTATGCTGCTATGTTCCGAACGCTCAGGACGGTTTGAAGCGTATTGATTACCGCATGGAGTTTGAAGACGATATGCGTGCTTATCTCAGTGAACTTGATAAGAAAAAGCCGGTAGTCTACTGCGGCGATCTGAATGTGGCTCATAATGAGATAGACCTCAAGAACTATAAGACCAACGTAGGAAATGCCGGCTTTTCCGATCAGGAACGCGGTAAATTCACTGAGCTTCTTGCAGCTGGTTTTACAGATACTTTCCGTAAACTTTATCCGGATACATCCGGTGTTTATTCATGGTGGTCATACAGGTTCAACGCAAGAAAGAACAATGCCGGATGGCGTATAGACTATTTTGTGGTGTCCGACAGATTTATGGATAAAGTCGAGGATTCACAGATACTTACCGATGTACTTGGAAGCGACCACTGTCCGGTCATGCTTATTACACGGTAATAATTCCAAAGAGGTGTTAGCATGAGTCTTAATGATATACCATCCAGCGAAAGAATACATATAGGCTTTTTCGGAAAGCGAAATGCAGGCAAATCGAGCGTAGTAAACGCTGTTACGGGACAGGAATTATCGGTGGTTTCTGATGTTAAGGGAACAACTACTGATCCTGTTACCAAGGCAATGGAGCTGCTGCCTCTCGGACCTGTTGTTATCATAGATACTCCCGGTTTCGACGATGAGGGAAAACTCGGTGAACTGAGAGTAAGAAAAACAAAGCAGATACTTAATCGTACCGATATTGCGGTACTAATAGTCGATTCCGCTGCCGGCCTCTCTGAAACAGAGCATCAGCTTATCGGTATATTCAAGGAGAAGGATATTCCGTATATCGTAGCTTACAACAAGTCTGATATTGCGATGAAAACTGATTGTGCTTCCAATGAGATCGCAGTCAGTGCTGTTGAGGGAAATAACATATATGAATTGAAGGAAATGATCGCCGCTCTTGCAAAAACAGACCGCGAGCCGCGTCATATAATAGCTGATCTGATTAGTCCTCAGGATATTGTTGTACTCGTGACACCGATAGACGCTTCAGCGCCGAAGGGACGTATGATACTTCCGCAGGTGCAGACTTTGCGCGATGTTCTCGATGCTGATGCAATGGCAGTATTCACAAAAGAACATCAGCTTGAAGCAACACTGAAGGGACTTGCGGATAAGCCGAAAATGGTAGTAACAGACAGTCAGGCATTTGCAATGGTAAGCAGAATAGTTCCTGAGGATGTTCCGCTTACTTCTTTCTCAATACTCATGGCAAAATATAAAGGGTTCCTTGAAACATCGGTAGCAGGAGCTGCGGCTATACCTCACCTTAAAGACGGGGATACCATACTCATTTCTGAGGGGTGTACACATCATCGTCAGTGCGGAGATATAGGCAGCGTCAAGCTGCCGGCTCTGCTGAAAAAGACTACCGGAAAAGAACTCAATATCCGTCTTAGTTCAGGGCGCGAATTTCCGGAAGATTTGTCCGGAATATCACTTGTTATACATTGCGGCGGATGTATGCTCGGAGAGCGCGAGATGACTTATCGCAGAAAGTCTGCTGAGGATCAGAATGTGCCGTTTACCAATTACGGTATAGCTCTTGCAATGATGAATGGCATACTAAAGCGCAGCATAAGCATATTTCCGGAACTTGCGGAAAAAATTCAGTAATGATATTTTATCAGGACGCAGATGGAACTCCCTTTTGCGTCCTGATTTTGCTTTGCCTTCCTGATAGCAATATCCTCTGAACAGCATATAATAAACTGAAGTTGTATAAACTAAGCCGAAAGGTCAATAATACTATCAGCAAAGAAAAAATACAATTCAGGAGATAATGACAATGCCGGTAAAAAGAGGAGAAATATATTATGCCGATCTCAGTCCAGTAGTTGGCTCGGAGCAGGGCGGCGTAAGACCTGTACTTATTGTTCAGAATGATGTTGGAAACAAGCATAGTCCGACAGTTATCGCAGCAGCAATTACAAGTCAGCGTGATAAGAGTCACCTCCCGACGCATATAGAGGTGCAGGCTGATAAGTGCGGGCTTGCAAAGGACAGCATCGTTTTGCTTGAGCAAATACGTACAATAGACAAAAAACGTCTCAAGGACAAAATGGGTGAACTTGACCTGCGTTCTATGAATAAAGTGAATACAGCGCTCTCGATAAGCTTTGGTCTTGAGATATGATGATGAAAGGAGCATAAAATGTTCACGGAAATATTAAAAGCATTCGCGGTGGGTGGAGCACTCTGTGCGGTGGGGCAGCTTCTTATCGACAGAACAAACTATACACCTGCAAGGATACTTACAGGGTATGTTGTGACCGGAGTCATACTTTCTGCACTTGGAGTCTATCAGCCGTTGATAGATTTTGCAGGAGCAGGAGCAACAGTTCCGCTCACAGGCTTCGGACATCTTCTTGCCGAAGGGGTACGCAAAGCAATTAGTGAAGACGGTGCGGCAGGTATATTCACCGGAGGATTTACAGCTGCTGCCGGCGGCATTACAGCTGCACTTGCATTCGGACTAAGTGCAGCTGCGATATTCCCTCAGCGCGATAAAGACTAAAACAAAGCGGTCAGACTGCAAAGTCTGACCGCGATCATTTTTATTTGCAATTTTACATTATCAGTAAACAGCGTTTGGATAAACTCTATACATAGGTGTACCGCTTCCGCCGGTATCGCCGCTGTTTCTGCCGTATTTTACTCCTACCCATATCTCTATGCGTGAAGGATCGTCTACACGATAGCAGATGAACCATCTGTCGAGACCTTCTTTATCGTCCTTAGGCTCATACTTTATCGGTATCTCAATAGTGCCGGAACTTCCGCACATCTGAGCGTTAAGCTCCTCAACGAAAGGTATCTGTTCCTGATCTATATTTTTCCACTTGGAATCAGTAGTAGCATCAAGAACAGCGACCGGCATTATAGTATAAGGCTTACCATTTTCGTCTATCTTGTTGAATTTTGAATTGCCGCCTCTTGCAATATTCTTATAGCTGGAACCGCTTTTTGAATAGAATGACTGCATCGCGTTGGTCTTAACATTGGCTTTTCTTGAACTGCTGTACCATGTGATAGGTTTGTTTTCTGTAATTATGTGGTTAACATTGTTGTGTATCTCTTTTGCTGAGGCAATGTCCGAAGTTCTTTTTGCTCTTCTAAGGTAACCAATGAATGAAGGAACAAGAATAGCCATAAGTATGCCGAGGATCGCGATAACAACAATTATCTCGATAAGAGTAAAGCCTTTCAGTTTTTTCTTTTTCATACTTCATCATCCCTTCATCTGTTCATTAGTCAATAATCAATTGAACTAATTATAGTATACCATAGGTATAGGATGATGTCAATGAAATCACAGAAAGTTTACATTTGGTATCAACTGTAATAGGCAATTTTTGTGCATTTTATCAATAAGCCGGCTTAGGATATACTCGATACATAGGTTCGCCCTTGCCCCAGCTTTGACTGCTTCCATCGCCGACCCAGATCTCTATCTCTGAAAGCTTATCCTGTCGGTAACAGATAAACCAGCGGTTTAATTCTTTTGCAGCGTCTTTAGGCTGATATTTGATTTCAATGTCAACGTCACCGTCTGAATCCATCATTTCCGCGTTGAGCAGATCGGCAAAGTCCTGATATTCGCTTTCGTAAGGAGTCCAGTTAAAGTAATTACCTGAACATCCGGGACCGCCGTTTACTACTGCTACCGGTATAAGATAGTAGTTATCACCTGTCACCGGATCGGTCTTGTACCATTGCGGTGACTTTGTTTGCGCTGAAGAGTGATAAAATGACTTGTTTGCATCGTCTTTGTTTGAGAGCAGACTTGCAACCTCAGTAGCGATATGCTTTCCGCTTGACATATCATGTGTCTTTCTTGCTTTTCTTACATAGCCGATAGCTGATGGTATGAGAATTGCCATCAATATAGCGAGAATTGCAATAACAACGATGATCTCGATAAGAGTGAAGCCTTTTAGTCCTTTTCTTTTCATAATCATTCCCCCTATTAAGAATTATCTGTGATTATGCTTACTATTAGTATATTATATGCAGATTTTTTTGTCAAGAGAATGTGAATAAGTTTCAGAAAAAACTATGTTTTTGTGCCGGTTAACTATATTTCACCACTTGTATTGAACTTACTATAGGATTTATGTGTATTACATTTTGTAATACTTTTGCTGATTTTACAAGAGGTAGTTGGAGCATAAAAATTATTGTATTCATTTGCTGTTCAGTGACTTATTTAGTGTTATTATATCTTATATGTTACATTATTTAAGAAAGCTCGCCCCGATTGTACGTTTTAACCAATTATGTCTGCAAAAATATTGCTGGCATGATACAACTTCACGTTTTTGACTTATTTTTGATTTTGTGCTTGACTTTTTTTGCAATTTGATATATAATAATTAAGTCGCAGGTGTGTCCTACGACTCATCAATGGCGGCATAGCTCAGTTGGCTAGAGTACTCGGTTCATACCCGATTGGTCGTTGGTTCAAATCCTACTGCCGCTACCAACTAAGGCCCGTTGGTCAAGAGGTTAAGACATCGCCCTTTCACGGCGGAATCATGGGTTCAATTCCCGTACGGGTCACCATTACGCAATCCCACAGATGGCTTAAAATAGCCGTTTGTGGGTTTTCTTTTTTCTAAAAATCAGGCTTTGGCACTT
>ONAI01000070.1 GCA_900315755.1 uncultured Ruminococcus sp. | reverse complement strand
CGGACACGGTTTAAGTTCTGCCATTTTTATTCCTCCTCAAATAGTGATAGTTGCCTGTCTTTTAGTTCTTCCGGCACAACAATGCCGCCGCACGTTCCAACATAGCCGCATATCTTGTAAAGATTGCCGTCATAAGGGCAGAAGTATTCATAATCGTCCTTGCCCTTAACCGATGTGCCGCAGTGATTGTAATTCTGAAACTTGCCTTTCCAGTAATTATCATAGCACCGTTTCATACATACTCCCTCGGCGGCAGCTCGAAGTCCTCTCCGCACTTGCGCCATAAATGCAGGCAGTACGGATGCAGATTCTTGTACTCACTCTTCTTCGGATGATACTACACGACTGTTTCTTCATCGTTCCAGAACATATCCTTGACCTTGCACATTTCGTCCCAAGTCGGTGTTCTCCGGCGATAGCTGACCGAAACGTGTTCCCAGCCACCGCCGAAGCTCCACACGACCGCCATAGGTTCACGTTGTGCCGGAAAGTATATCTCACCACATCCACCGTCATAGCCTGTATTAATAACTTTCAGCCTGTCTAAAGCTTTTATTTCAGTCTGTGTTTTCATCAGCTATCCTCCGCATCTGCCTGTCGAGCTTCTCGTTGATGATCCTGTCTATGTCCTCATAGCCTAAGAGATACCTCAGCTGTCGTGCTACTATAAGCACATCTGCTACCTCTTCCTTGATGTTGTCATAAGCATCAGGCTTTCCTCTTCTCAGCTTGTTCAGAGCCACCATATACTCAGCACATTCCTCGGTCAACATATCCGCCTGAGAAGTGAATCCATAATGTGCAGCGATCTGCTCTATGCGGAGATCGTCACAGCTCTTATGTGCTGTAAGCCCGGCTCTGAATGCCTGCTCAATCTCGTCATTGACCTTGAACTCTGCCGGCACAATACAACTCATAGCCTTCTCAAAAGCCTCTGCCTCAGATGTCGCCTGTTTCTCTGCGGTTTCTACCGCTAATTCGTGTAAATCCATTATCTTTTTCCTTTCTGAATTCCGCTTATAAATTCTTTTTCACTTTCCAGATGAAGTTTTATTCTGCCGAAGTCAATACCGTACTTTTCTTCAAGGACCTTCTGCATATCGGTCATTCTGATTTCCTTGCCCCTTACAGGCGGCATATCGAATATAAAACACATTTCATCAAAGAAACTTCTGATGTACGCTTTTGAACGTCCTCGGCGGTGATGAACACTTAGAGCAACTATCGTTGCGAATACTGCCATACTATATGCGGCATCCTCAAAGAACTTGTACTCTTGTTTCAGATACGCTGTCTCAGCCTCTTTGTATATCCGTTTCCGGCAGGCTGTACAATCAGTTCGTGCTTTCATAGTCCTGCTCCTTTCAAAATTTATTAATAATGCAATTATACTTGTCAATGTCCGGATTCTTCTGAGCAATATCGCCCTGATCATTAAATCTATTCTTTTCCCATGTCCTGACAGCCGCTTTCCAGTCTTTCATGGGATTCTTTCCCACCTTCCAGCCGTTGCTGTCGTAATAGTCAACGAATTTCTCAGGATTAACTCCGTTTTTCCGTTCCTGACAGTAATCACGGACTTGCTCAACTGTTGGCTTGACAAATCTTTTTGAAGGAGTAGGTGCAGGGGGAGAGTTTTCTCCCCCTTTGGAATCCTCTATCCTATCCTTACCTAACCTATCCTTACCTAACCTATCCTTACCTAACCTAACCTCGGTTTCCATTTGGTTGTCACTTGGTTGCCAGTTGGTTGTCAGTTGGTTGTCAATTGGTTGCTGTATCAGCTCAGCATAAATACTTGGATGATATCTATCGCTCCGTATTGTATTGTTAGTCTGCCAATCACATATCAATGATACAAGATCTTCATTAAGGATGCGGACATACCCTTTAGCAACAAGCACTCTTAAATCGTCTTCTGTCGCTTTAGTTTGTGTCATAACAGAATATGCTTCGACTACTCCGTCATCATCTGCTGCCATACCAAGGTCATAGTATAGTAGCCTTGACGTTGGCGGCATTTTTAAAAATTTTCCAGAATTAATTATTGATTTTGCGAACATTCTTCTCTCTGCCATGATGTCACCTCACGCAGAAGTCTCGTCGATCAGGTCAAACAGTGTCGGAAGTTCATCCGTTTCTTCCTCCGCCTTACAGTAACCTACACCGTCACGGAAATAGTCCGGGTTAAGCTCCACAGCCATGCCATACCGTCCCATTTTCATAGCTGTCAGCGGCACTGTGCCGATACCTCCGAATGGGTCGAGAATTACATCACCTTTATTGCTGTACCTGTCTATCAGCCTTTCAACGATATCGAGCTGCAAGGGGCATACATGAAGCTGAAGGTCTCTTCTGCGCTGTTCTGCATTCAAGGTACGCATCCTGAGAATATCATCCCATACTTTGTCGTTCCAGGATGCAGGAGCGATCACCATGAACGTTGCCGGGAGCTTATTTTCACTATCGAGCTTCTCTGCAAGTGCAATATGCTCCTCATAGCTGTATATATGCTGTCTGGAATATCTGCTATACATCTCCTGTAAACGGCTCACAGGAGCTCTCATGAGCTCTTCTTTGCTGATAAGCCTGTCCCCTGAGCTCCTCCAATAAGCATGAGCATCTATCTGCCAACGGCCACGGCTGTATTCCTGCTTGGATTTTTTCACAGGGATATCAGCGTAAGCCTTGCCTGTATTCGTCGGAAGTTTGCGGAACAGAAGAACATACTCCGGGCAGCCTATACCCATTTTCGAGCCGTCCTTGCACTGTTCTGTCCAGCCGAGACGATAGGTCTGATTATTCTCCCTCACAACGTCTGTTGTTATCGTTATACGTCCCATATAGCGAAATCCATGCTTCATGTAGTGCATCACTGTAAGATCGCTGAACGGGTCTACTGTGGGCATCCCGTCTCCTGTGGCATTACCGAAAAGTATACGGTCCTTGACGTGTATCGCTGCTACTCTTCCCGGCCTCAGAACCCTTAGCAGGTTAGGGGTGAGATAATCCATCTGCTCGAAAAACCTATCATTATCTTCATTATGTCCGAGGTCGTTATAGCTTGGTGTATATTCGTAATGATTGCCGAACGGGATAGAAGTTACTATCTCATCAACGCTGTTTTCTTCCATTTTTTCAATCTCAAGAATACAGTCATTGTTAATGTACTTGAAATTCTTTCCCTCTACTACCACTCTATCACATCCTATACTTCTCTTCATTTTTTCGGAAATACTTTCAACAGTCGAAAGTCCGTTCTTGCGGATGATCTGTGCCATTTTTTCGGCCTGATAATCAAATCGCCTCCATTTTTCAAGGAGCTGATTTTTTATTTCATCTTCTTCGTCCATGTAGATGATATCAATAATGACCTCTTCAGGCTGTAAGAAACGATATATACGGTGTACTGCCTGAATGAAGTCGTTGAATTTATAGTCAATGCCTATAAATATAGCTCTGTGGCAGTACCTCTGGAAGTTGCATCCACTTCCGGAAAGTATCTTTTTTGTAGCGAAAAGTTTTATTTTCCCCTCAGAAAAATCAATGACCTTCTGTTCTCTGAGATCATAGTCCATACTTCCCCAGATAGCTACTGCTTCAGGTATCTGCCTCTTTATTTCATGGCGTTCCTCTTCAAGGTCATGCCACAGAATAAAGCTGTCATTTGGATTTGCTTCGATTATCTCCTTTGCCTTTGCAACTCTCTGAACGATACTCTCACGCTTGATCTTACTCTCGTCAGCAAGGCTGTTTGTAGCTTCGCTGAACAGCATAGCCTGTCCCCACTTGTCCGTCTCAAACTCTTCACGAACTGTATCAAGCCTGTGATAGTTGATTTTCAGCGGCGGCAGATCATATCCTTCATCTGAGTAATCCGCGTTCACATCTGATGGCTTTGATACAAATACAGCCCATGAGCTGACCCACAGCCAGAATTCTTCCTCTTTGTGAGGGTATAGGGTCAGATTATTTGCTTTCGTGCTGTCACGCTGAAAAAACCGTGTCAAAGCTTGCCCAGTGTCCATTATCTCAAGATAACCTGCATAATGTATCAGCTCTTTGTATTTGTTAGGGTCCGGTGTGGCAGTCGCCACGAGCTTATACGGAACACCATTGAACTTTGTCAAGAACTCCTGATAAGTCTTACTTCCGAAGCTCCTGAGCACGGCTGCTTCATCGAGCGATGTTGCTGTGAAGTACCTGACATCAATATCACCGTCACGAACTCTCTCATAGTTTGTGATTAGGATATCACCTTCTGCTGCTTTTACCTCTTCCATTGTCCTCACATACTGCGGAGCTTCGTAACCGAGAATATTGACTGTATCTCTTGTAAATTCCTGCTTTACTCCGAGCGGAAGGATTATGAGAGCTTTACCGCCTTCATGGGCAATGACCTGCTTGCAGAACTCAACTTCCATAACGGTTTTACCCAGTCCAAATTTTGCAAATATAGCACGTCTGCCGCCCCTTATCGCCCAGGTGACTATATCTTTCTGATGCGGCAGCAGGGCAGAGTTAAGGGATTGAGGTTCGACCTCAAATCCCGTATCTCTCGCAATTGCCATTTTCGACTTTAAAAATGCTAAATACTTACTTTCTTCCATATGTCCCTCCATCAGAACGGCACATCTCCGTCTGAAAGAATCTCCTCAAAGTCGCTGAGATCACCGTAGCTCATGTTATCCGCAGTGCTGTTCTGAGCCGGTCTGCTGTTTCCTCCGCTGTTACCGCTCTTGTCGCCGCAGAACTCAACAGCATCAACATACACCTCTGTGGTATAGTGGGTAACATCAGAGTGGTTCCTGTCCTGATAGGAACCTGTCCGCAAACTTCCCTCCAGAGCTATCATTTTGCCCTTGCTGAAATATCTGCTGACGAACTCTGCGGTCTGTCTCCATGCAACACAGGTGATAAAATCCGCCTGCCGTTCGCCGGTGTCCTTATCTGCATATTTTCTGTTGACTGCCACCGTGAAGCGGCAGGATGATATGCCGCTCTGAGTCTGCCTTAGCTCCGGGTCGGCGGTGAGTCTGCCTGTAATAATGACTTTATTCATGATTTTCCCCTTTCTTCCCCTTTCTTAGGATAAATATATACATCCACCCTCGGCCGGTCAGAGTAGTATTTCTCGACAGTGCAGGACACTATCTGAGAGTCGTCGTGATAGGCGAAGCTGTTCAGGCTGTCTGCGATTATCTTGACGATATTGTCCATGTCCGGCTTTTTTGTGGGGCGGATGTCTCCAGAGAGCATTGCATTCCTTTTTACTTTACTTGCTGACTTGGGTATGCCAAAATATGCACGGATGTCCATTATCAACGGAATATCCTTCCCGATGAATATACCGCACTGCCTCTGATATTCCAGCCGGACAAGATTCTCATAGCTTGCTGTGACCTCCGGAGTATATGTCCGGACAAAGTTCCCCTGCTGGGAGAACTTCGGGCGGCCTTTGCCTTTGGGTTCTCCCGGTATCGTGAACAGTACCATGTCAGCCCTCCATTATTGAAGCGAAGTCGTCCGGAGCTTCCTGCTCCGACTCAGTCGCATCGATCACTTTCCCTGTATCGCCCACAGGCTCCACAGGTGAATCAGAAGGAGAGTCAATAAAGTCTATATTTCCGTTTTCGCTGATAACTGCGCTGTCGTTTTCAAGAGCCTTCTGCATTTCGATACTCATGATACCCCACTTGCTGATGAGCTGACGGAGCATTGTCTTGCAGGCCATGCCGTCAAAATCCTTGCTCCAGAACGTCCATGAGGTATTGTTCCGCTTATCGCTTGCATATCCGGCACTGTATTTCTCTGCATGAGATTCCATTTTCTCACGGCTCCAATAGATAGCCTTTTTGAATCCGTTGATATACTCGAACATTGCATAATAGCCAACTGTCAAAGCATTCTCACGCTCTGTCTCGTCCTCGATTAGCTGCACCTGAATATCCTCATTGAGAGGGTCAAAGCTGATGAGTTCCCCCTGTTTTATCGGCAGTACGTTGAGCTTTTTATACTGTCCGCTACGGATAGCGAGCTGTATGTAGCCCTTGTATCCGAGCTGGAACTGAGCCACTGTGCGCTTGTTTTTTCTGTCCTTGAATGGAACAAGGTAATACTGTCCGAGCTGAGGAGACGGTGAAAGTTTCAGGCCTTCTCCGAGGAGGGCTGCCGAAAGAACTGTTCCGGCATCACATTTCTGGAGCTCAGGATTTGCGCTGACTGTAGACATTATCGAAGCTATAAAGCGGTTAGCTGTATTTCTGTCCCTGAGAGTGTTATTGATAAGGGTCTGATACCCCTTAGACTGTATCTTCACGGAAAACGGCAGATTAGTCTGCTCCTTTGCTGCAAGTGAATTATTGACTGCCATGATAAATTACTCCTTTACAATTTCATATTTTATTCCCTGAGACTTCATGAAGTCCCTGAGGGCGATTATCTGTGTTTTTGTGCCTGTGACTCTGAATGTACCTGTTATCACCGGCTCAGGCTCGTCAGGTTCAGCGCTGACAGGCTCCGGCGGTGCAGGCTGTGAAGTTACACTCTCAGGCTCCGGAGGACTTACAGGCTCATTCTGAGCGCTCTCCTGCTTCCTGCGTTTCTGTTCCTTCTCATACTGCTTCACGATGACCGCTGCATAAGCGAGCGCAGTACTCTTTTCCCTTGTCTCAACATACTTGTTCTGGATAGCTGTCAGCAGCGGAGAATCGCTGTAAAGAGCGGTTATCTCCTCATAATCCTCTGCCGTCCTCTTTACTGCCTCGTACAGCTCCGCTTTCAGTGAATCTGTGCTCAGGGACTTGTTCCCGTATTTCGGATTCAGCACATCATCGAACCGTAGGAATGACACATCATTGATACTGTCGAAATACTCCTTCAGTTCGTCATACTTAGCCTTCTTCTCACGTTCCTCAAAGGCCTTTACCTGAGTATCTATTACCGCTATAGGAGCGACTATGAGGGCATCAAGCTCTTTGCACTGCCTTTCAAGCTGTTCATAGGGTGCAAGGCACTGCTTCTTCACGGCTATTCTCTGGTCGCTGATAGCCTCACGGAGCTTGTTCAGCGCCGCTTTGTCCTTTTTGGCCTCCTTTATGCTGTCCTCGGTGACAACAAGAGTGCGGTAGTGCTCCATTTTCGGAGCTATCTCAGCTTTGAGCTGTTCGAGATTTTCTATCGCCTGCGGAATACTGACCTCCGCAGTCACAAGTTTTAATTCCATTGACATTGTTTATCCTCCTATATCTCCGGCAGTATCAGTGCCGGCATCGTTTTATTTATCACGCTGTTCCAGAACTCAGCTTCTCGGTCGATAAGGTAATGCATATCCCCTTCGACATCTTTCCGCTCTATACGGTAATGCCTTATAGCCACTCTCAGCTCGCCGTCCTTGTAGTAGCGGATGTATGCTTTAAGCACGGCGAAGTCCCAGCCTGTAGCTGCAAGCTGATGAAGGACCTGTGCGTAGTAACTTTCGGGGATCCTGTCTTCCCATTCGTCCCACTGTAGCTTATTCTGTATCGTTGTTGTTTTTATCTCAAGGATACCTCTGCGGCCGTCCGGAGCTGTCAGCTCTCCGTCAAGGGTCGCATAGATAAAGGGATATTTGTCATTCTGATACATCCAGAACTCATGATAGTCTACCTGATAATCTGGGTAGTCCTGCCGGAACAGCTCCCTGAGATGCTCCTCTGCGAACTTCCCAAACTTCACAGCAGGCTTGTCCGATATATCCTCCGGCTCACGCTGTCCGGTCTTTTCCTCCCAGAGCTCGATATTGCTTTTGTATTTATTCACTCCGAGGACCGTTCCGGCATCACTGCCGCCTATGCCATGCTTTCGCTGTGCAAGCCAGTCAGTACGGTTTTCAGGTTTTAATATACTCATATTACCTCCCTGAGTTCTCTCATGGTATGTATTTTAGCTCCGCACATCTCCGGAAGGTTTGCTCTTACAAGTGCCTCCGCAAAGGGCGGCGGAACTGCATTTCCGCACCGTGCTATCTGCTTTGTCCTCGGATATGTATTGCCATTGTAATCATGGTCTATAATGTAGTCCGGCGGAAATCCCTGTGCATTGTACAGCTCCCTCGGTTCGAGCATCCTGAGGCCTATATCGCTGATATAATAGAGCTCTCAGCTCATTCCACTGCACTTCGTAGCCGCGCATTTTCAGAGCATTCACAAAGCTTCTGAATGTTTTGCCTATCTTATTCTTTTCCGGAAATCCCTCTGCTGTGAGAGGTCCCCATGTCACGAACTCCGGGACATTTTCAAGTATTATGACCCTCGGCCTGACTGTTGCCGCCCAGCGGACTGCTATCCATGCAAGCCCTCTGATATTCTTGTCTCTTGGCTTTCCGCCCTTTGCCCGGCTGAAATGCTTGCAGTCCGGACTGAGCCACATCAGACCGACAGGATGTCCCTGACATATCTTCTCCGTCTCTACATCCCAGACAGACTCGCAGTAGTGTGTAGTGTATGGATGATTAGTCTTGTGCATGAGTATTGCATCCGGGTCATGATTGATAGCTATGTCCACCGGTCTGCCCACTGCAAGCTCTATCCCCGTTGACGCTCCGCCGCCTCCGGCAAAAGTTCGATCTTCTCCAGCTGCGCCAGCGTCTCCGGCGTCGCCACCGGATCGCGGGCGAGGTCGAGCGCGTAAATGACGCCCTCCTTCTCCAGCGT
>ONAI01000024.1 GCA_900315755.1 uncultured Ruminococcus sp. | reverse complement strand
GAGAAACTAACAGTCGGCGCACTCAGAAGAGCTGTCGTTGACGGCGATGTTGAGAGCGGATCGTTCCTCTGCGGCGCTATATCAGGTATGATAAACGACATCAAGCCATGTAAGGAGATCATCAATGATATTATGGCAGGCGCAGAAAAGCTTATGAATAAATGAAACGTATAATCGTCAAATACAGGAGGTAACAATATGTCAGTTGCACTTATAACCGGAGCTTCACAGGGTATCGGCGCTTGTATCGCCAGAAGACTCGCTAAGGACGGCTTCGATGTTGCTATCAACCACTACCCCAGTGAGGGAGATAAAGAAAAGGCAGAAGCAGTTGCTGAGGAATGCCGCGCTCTCGGAGTAAAGGCTGAGATATTCGCTGCGGACGTTTCAAAAATGGAAGACTGCGAGGCTATGGTAAAAGCAGTGAAGGAGACTATGGGCAGTATAGAAGCTCTTGTCAATAACGCAGGAATCACAAAGGATAAGCTTCTTGCACGTATGGCTGAAGAGGATTATGATGCAGTTATCGCAGTAAATCAGAAGAGCATCTTCAATATGCTCAAGCAGACCTGTCCGGTAATGATGAAGCAGAAATACGGACGCATCGTCAATGTATCATCTGTTGCAGGTCTTTACGGCAACCCCGGACAGATCAACTATTCCGCTTCAAAGGCTGCTATCATCGGTATGACCAAGACCATCGCAAAGGAATACGGCAAGAAGAACATCGTCTGCAATGCCGTTGCACCGGGACTTATAAGAACACCTATGACAGACGTTCTTTCCGATGAAGTAAAAGCAAAAATGCTCGAAGCAGTTGCAATGAAGCGCTACGGCGAACCTGAGGAGATCGCATCTGTTGTATCATTCCTCGTTTCCGAGGATTGCTCCTATGTTACAGGACAGGTAATAGAGATCTCCGGCGGACTTTCTATGTGACACTGATTCAGCACTAAAAAGTTGCTAATGATATACTAATTATTGAAAAAGGATTTTGAAAGGATTTTTTATGAGCAGAAGAGTTGTTATAACAGGTATGGGCGCAGTAACGCCCCTCGGTACTGGCACAGATAAATTCTGGGAAGGCATTAAGGCTAACAAGATCGGCTTCTCTTATATTGATAAGTTCGATACCTCAAATACAGGCGTTAAGATTGCAGGCATAGTCCGCGATTTCGATGAGGCCGCTTATTTCGACATCAAAGGCTGCTTCGACAAAAAAGAATCCAAACGTATGGACAGATTCACAAAATTCGCTGTTGTTGCCGCTCACGAGGCTCTCGAAGACGCAGGCACCGATTTTTCCGACCTCGATCCTTACAGAGTAGGCGTTTTAGTCGGAAGCGGTATCGGCGGCATAGACCTTACACTTTCAGAGTATGAAAAATACCTTGAAAAAGGTCCGTCAAGGATCTCGGTATTCTACATACCGATGATGATAAGCAATATGGCTGCCGGAACTATCTCCATGAAAACAGGCTTCCGCGGAGCTAATTTCGATATTTCTACTGCCTGTGCTACCGGTACTCACACAATAGGTGAGGCTTTCCGCAAGATCAAGGACGGCTATCTCGATGCTGCTGTTGCCGGCGGTACAGAAAGCACAAACGTTGAATTTACTTACGGCGGCTTTTCTAATATGAAGGCTCTCACAAAGTCCGATGACCTCGAAAGAGCTTCTATCCCGTTCGATAAGGAAAGAAACGGATTCGTCCTCGGTGAAGGAAGCGGTATCATCATCCTCGAAGAATATGAACACGCAAAAGCAAGAGGCGCTAAGATATACGCAGAGATCGCAGGCTACGGCGCAACCTGTGACGGATATCATATGACATCTCCTATGCCGACCGGCGAGGCTGCCGGAAAGGGTATGTCGCTCGCAATTGAAGAAGCCGGTCTAACTCCTGCTGATATTGACTACATCAACGCCCACGGAACTTCAACAGGTCTCAACGACAAGTATGAGACAGCTGCTATAAAGCTTGCTTTCGGTGAATATGCGGATAAGGTAAAGATAAATTCCACAAAATCAATGATAGGACACCTTCTCGGAGCAGCAGGTGCTGTTGAAGCTATCATATGCGCTAAATCAATACAGGAAGGCTTCATACACAAAACATTAGGATACAAAGTGCCTGATGAAGAATGCGATCTTGATTACTGTGTCAAGGAAAACATAAATCAGGAAGTTAAGGCTGCACTTTCAAATTCGCTCGGATTCGGCGGTCATAATGCTACTCTCTGCTTTAAAAAGGTATCCGACTAAGGAGGTAATGAAATGAGCGATATTTTCGGAATGGTAGGTATCGAGACTATCGAGAAGCTTGCCGACATAATCAATAAAAAAGAACTTTCAGAGCTCACTATCGCAGACGGCGATAAGACTATAACCATAAAGGGAAAGAAAGCCGCTCCGGTTTTCGCTGCTCCGGCAGCAGCTGCTGTAAGCGCACAGACAAGCGCACCTTCAGCCGTTGAGACTCTCTCCCCTTCTGAGGCTTCAACTGCCGCAGAGATCAGCGGAAAGCTCGTGAAATCGCCTATCGTAGGCACATTCTATGCTGCTCCTTCACCTGATAAGCCGCCATTCGTAAGAGTAGGCGATGAAGTCAAGAAGGGCGATGTCATCATGATAATCGAATCCATGAAGCTTATGAACGAGATACAGTCCGATTATGACGGTATCGTTGATAAGATACTCGTTTCCGACGGTCAGGCTGTTGAATACGATCAGCCAATAATGGTCATCAAGTAATACAGGAGGACACATCATGGCTGATATACTTATGAACAAAGAACAGATAATGGAAGTCATCCCGCACCGCGATCCGTTCCTTCTCATCGACGAGATAGTTGATATGGAAGTCGGCGTTAAGGTACACGCAAGAAAGTACATTAAGGAAGAGGACTTCTGGTTCAAGGGACACTTCCCGGGCTATCCGGTAACTCCGGGCGTACTTATGGTCGAGATGCTTGCACAGGCAGGCGCTGTCTGTATGCTCTCAAAACCCGAATTCAAAGGCAAGATAGGTCTGTTCGGAGGCATCGACAAGGCAAAATTCCGCAGACAGGTAGTTCCGGGCGATGTGCTCGATCTCGAAGTTGAGATAATCCGTCAGCGCGGACCTGTCGGAACAGGAAAGGCTCTTGCGTCAGTAGGCGGAGAAAAGGCTGTATCCTGCGAGATAACTTTTGTGGTTGCCGACGGCGACAAATAAAGGGGTTGAATCGTATGATCGGTTTCATAAAAACTCATATTCTCAGCATAGTATTCATACTTGGTATTATATGGATCGCTGAAGTAATTATCACCAAGCTTAAATACAAGAAACAAGGTGCTGCGCTGACCGGCGTGGTAATAGCCAATAAAACTGTTACCGGAAATCTGTTCCCGGTATATGAATTCTATTTTGAGGGCGAGACACTTCAGATCGACAGCTATGAGGCTGTAAAAGGCGGTGTCCCTGTCGGAACAGAGGAAACTATCTACTATGTTCCCGGAAACAAAAAAGGCGTTTTCCGCGAGGAAGACCTGAAACTCAAGCCGTGGATGTTTATAGTTTCCGTGCTTGCTGTTGCATATATAATAGTGGATTTTGCTGTGATCCATAAATAATCCTATTAAGGAGAAACAGAATATAATGTTCAAGAAAATACTTATCGCCAACAGAGGCGAGATAGCAGTGCGTATTATAAGAGCCTGCCGCGAACTTGGAGTAAGATGTGTTGCAGTATATTCAACTGCTGATAAAAATTCTCTCCACGCCCAGATAGCAGACGAGGCTGTGTGCATAGGTCCGCCTGCCACAAAGGACAGCTATCTCAATATGGACGCTGTCATACAGGCTGCTCTGAATACCGGCGCGGAAGCTATACATCCGGGATTCGGCTTCCTTTCCGAGAACGCTGAATTTGCAAGGAAATGCAGGGAATACGGCATAGTATTTATAGGTCCTTCACCGGAATCCATCGAAATGCTGGGAAATAAAGCTGCTGCAAAGGAAACGATGGCTGCTGCCGGAGTTCCTGTTATCCCCGGTTCAAAGGGCGCTGTTGCTTCAATAGAGGAAGCAAGAAAAATAGCCGAAAAAGCCGGATACCCGATACTCGTAAAGGCTTCTGCCGGAGGAGGCGGACGCGGTATACGCCGTGTTGATCTCCCGTCAGAACTCGAAGCACAGATGACTGCTGCTCAGCAGGAAGCCGAAAAATTCTTCGGTGACAGCGCTGTTTATATTGAAAAATTCCTCATAAATCCACACCATGTTGAGATACAGATAATTGCAGATTCTCAGGGACATTACATCTATCTCGGCGAGCGTGACTGCTCGATGCAGCGCCGCAATCAGAAGGTCATAGAGGAGTGTCCAAGCCCTATCGTGGATGCTGAATTAAGAAAAGCAATGGGCGCAGCTGCCGTAACTGCCGCAAAACAGTGCAATTACTGCAACGCCGGTACTATCGAGTTCCTCGTTGACGAAGAGCATAACTTCTACTTCATGGAGATGAATACCCGTATACAGGTCGAGCACCCTATCACAGAAGAAGTTACCGGTTTCGATCTCGTTAAGGCTCAGATAGAGATAGCCGCAGGTCTCCCGCTCAGCGTTTCGCAGGACGACATAAAGCTCCGCGGTCACGCTATCGAATGCCGTATCAATGCCGAGAATCCCAACCTCGATTTCAGACCTTCACCGGGTACTATCACTGCTCTGTATATGCCTGGCGGCCCCGGTATCAGAATCGACGGAGCTGTTTATCAGGGCTACACCATAACCCCTTTCTACGATTCTATGATAAGCAAGCTTATCGCTCACGGCTCAGACCGCGATGATGCTATCAGAAAAATGAAATGGGCTCTTTCCGAGTTCATCGTAGAGGGCGTTGATACCAATATTGATTTCCAGCTTGAAATGATAACACGCCCCGAATTCAGGAACGGCTCTTACGATATCGGCTTCCTGAACCGATATATGGACGGACGTAAAGTAAAGAAATAATCCCGCATTACAAAAGAGTGGTGAAATAAAATGTTTGAAGATTTTTTTGATGTTGTAAAAAAGCGCTTCAACGGAAGCGATGATGACTATAAGCCTCCTATGTTCAAATGCCCGAGGTGTCAGGATACAAGCCCGCTATCGAGATATGAGGAGCTTCACAGAGTATGTCCGAAGTGCAACTATCACGGCAGACTTTCCGCAAGAGAACGTATCTCGATAACAGTTGACAAGGAAAGCTTCAAGGAATTTGATAAGGATATGAAAAGCCTTAACCCTATCGACTTCCCTGATTACGAAATAAAACAGGAGGAACTGCGCGAGGCAACTGAACTCAATGACGCAGTTGTTACCGGCACTGCAACTATCAAAGGCTCACCTGTTGTTATCGGTATCATGGATTCAAGATACATGATGGGCAGTATGGGCAGCGTTGTAGGCGAAAAGATCGCAAGAGCGTTTGAATATGCAACTGAGAACTGTTTGCCGGTAGTCATGTTCACAGCATCCGGCGGCGCACGTATGCAGGAAGGCATAGTTTCCCTTATGCAGATGGCTAAGACATCAGGCGCTGTCAAGCTTCACAGCGATGCAGGCGGACTTTATATAACCGTAATGACCGATCCTACTACCGGAGGCGTTACAGCAAGCTTTGCTTCGCTCGGAGATATTATAATTGCCGAACCGAAGGTACTTATCGGATTTGCCGGCAGAAGAGTTATCGAAGGTACTATCCGTCAGAGACTGCCTGAGGACTTCCAGCTTGCTGAATTCATGCACGATAAGGGCTTCGTGGATATGATAGTGGAACGCAGAAAAATGAGAAGCGTTCTCTCACATCTTCTGAAGCTTCACGGATACGACAAAAAGGAGGCATGAACATGGAAGAGAAAAAAACTGCGTGGGAACGCCTTCAGATAATCCATACCAAGGGAAGGCCTACTATCAGAGACTATATCCCGCTTATCTTCACGGATTTTTATGAAATGCACGGCGACAGGCTCTGCGGCGACGATAAGGCTATTATCGGCGGTATCGCAAGACTTGATAACCGACCTGTTACTATAATAGCAGAAGTCAAGGGCAGAGACCTTAACGAGAATAAGGCGTGTAATTTTGCGATGCCTCATCCGGAAGGCTACCGCAAAGCACTCAGACTTGCCAAGCAGGCTGAGAAATTCCACAGACCTGTTATTTGCTTCATAGATACTCCCGGCGCTTTCTGCGGCGTTGCTGCTGAAGAAAGAGGACAGGGTGAGGCTATCGCCAAGAATATTGCGGAATTTATGACGCTCAGGACTCCCGTCATCTCGATCGTCCTCGGCGAAGGCGGAAGCGGCGGCGCTCTGGCGCTCGGAGTCTGCGATGAACTCGCAATGCTTGAGAACGCTGAGTACTCCATACTCTCACCGCAGGGATTTGCGAGTATCCTTTGGAAAGATGCCTCACGCGCTGAAGAAGCAAGCGGGGTTATGCGTATTACAGCCGAAGATATGGTGCAGCTCGGAGTCGCAGAAACGATAATCGAAGAGCCTCTCGGCGGCGCACATAACGATTTAGACAAAATTTCAGAGAATATTAAAGAATATTTGTCACATAAAATTCCGGAAAAATGCCAAATAGATATTGACGTTTTGCTTAAAGAACGTTATACTAAATTTAGAAAAATCGGAGCATTCATTGAATGACCGTTTTTTAGTAGGACAAAAGTCCGATCGAACTGTTTAAGGAGGAAAGATTTATGATTTTTGAAAAACTCAAGGATATTATTGCTGAACAGCTCGGCGTTGACGCTGAAGAGGTAACAAACGAAGCAAATATTCAGGATGACCTCGGTGCTGATTCACTCGATGTTGTTGATCTCATCACTACTATTGAGGACGAATTCGACATCTCTATCCCTGATGAAGCTGTTGAAGAGATCAAGACAGTCGGCGACATCGTTGCTTACATCGAAAAGAACGCTGATTCAGAAGACGCTGAATAATAGCAGACTTCATCCCCACGACAATTGTCGCGGGGATTTTTTTAGCCAATGAGTTAGTGCTTGCAAACTTATTGGCTGCGCTTTAGCTGAAAATTCCTATTGCATTCGATGCATTAAAGTGGTATAATATAAGTTATGGAACTTTTGCGGCTTCTGCCGCTATAAACCGAAAGGACATTATGAAAAAAATTACTATCGTTACCGGTCACTATGGAAGCGGTAAAACTACCCTTTCCGTCAATCTCGCGGTCAATGCCGCAAAAGAGGGAAAGAACGTTGCAATAGTCGATCTCGACATTGTAAACCCTTACTTCCGTACTGCTGATTTCAAGGAAATGTTCAGCGAAATGGGCATCAAGCTTGTTGCTCCTGATTTCGCAAACAGTAACCTCGATATTCCTTCAATACAGTTCGATGTCGTTGAACTCGCCATGACAGAGGATTACCTTATCATAGATGTCGGCGGCGACGACGCAGGCGCTACCGCTCTCGGAAGATACGCCGAGGCTCTGAGCGGCTTCAGAAATGATATTGAAATGCTGTATGTCATAAATCAGCGCAGATACCTCACTCATACTCCCGATGAGGTCATAACCCTGATGTATGAGATAGAGGAAGCTGCTCACATGAAACATGACGCTATCGTCAACAATACAAACCTCGGCAGAGAAACTACTGCCGCTATCATTGAGGAATCGCGTCCGTTTGCAGAAGAAACATCCAAGCGCACCGGTCTGCCGGTAAAATATACCGTATATCCGAAGAAATGCGCGGATCCTGCCGCCGGCAGCGATGTGCTCGCTGTAAACACCTACGTAAGATCACCGTGGGACGTTGACTAAGCTATAATACGCTTTTGCGTGTTAAGTTATAAATGCATAATTCATAATGCATAATGCATAATTATTCCGGTCAGCCGGATGGTCATGCAAGTATGCTTCCATTAATTATGAATTATGAATTGTGAATTGTGAATTATTTGAAAGGAGCGAAAAGTGTATGGCTAAAATGACTGTTATCACCGAGCGCTGCAAGGGCTGCGGTCTTTGTACTGAGGCTTGTCCCAAGAAAATAGTCGCTCTCCAGAAAGAGAAGCGTAACAAAAAGGGATATTTCTATGCTGAATGTACCGATCAGGATGCTTGCATAAGCTGTGCTATGTGTGCAACAATGTGCCCTGATTGTGCTATTATCATCGAAAAATAATTAATTTATGTTGAAAGGAGCTGTTTAGCTTTGGAAAGAAATCTTATGAAGGGTAATGAAGCTCTCGCTGAGGCTGCAATCCGTGCAGGCTGCAAATGCTTCTTCGGTTACCCGATCACTCCTCAGACAGAACTTGCTGCTTATATGGCTAAGCGTATGCATAAGGCAGGCGGCGTGTTCCTTCAGGCAGAATCTGAAGTTGCTGCTATCAATATGGTACTTGGCGCTGCTTCAACAGGCGTTCGTGCTATGACATCATCTTCTTCACCCGGAATCTCACTCAAGAGCGAGGGCGTTTCATATATCGCAGGCTCAGATCTTCCTGCTGTAATCATCAACGTTGAAAGAGGCGGTCCCGGTCTCGGCGGTATCCAGCCATCACAGGCTGACTACTGGCAGGCTACAAAGGCTCTCGGTCACGGCGACTTCCAGCTCATCGTATACGCTCCTGCATCAGTTCAGGAAATGGTAGACTGCGTTGTAAAGGCTTTCGACCGCGCTGATAAGTACCGTATGCCGGCTATGATCCTCGCTGACGGTCTTCTCGGTCAGATGATGGAGCCTGTATCCTTCCCGGAGATCAACCCTGATGCTTACGATAAGAGCGGCTGGGCTACAAACGGCCATAAGAACCAGAGAGAACACCACATCGTGAACTCACTCTATCTCCAGCCGGATGCTCTTGAAAAGTCTATCGTTGACAGATACAAGAGATATGAGATCATCAAGGAAACTGAAACAGACGCTGAACTCTACCTCACTGAGGACTGCGACATTCTTCTCTGTGCATTCGGTGCAACAGCAAGAGTCGTAAAATCAGCTGTAAACTCTGCAAGAGAGCTTGGTATCAAGGCTGGTCTCTTCCGTCCTAAGACACTTTGGCCATTCCCTGTAAAGGAGATCAACGAGGCTGCTAAAAACGCTAAATGTCTCCTCAGCGTAGAAATGTCAATGGGACAGATGATAGAAGACATCAAGCTTGCTATCAACTGCTCAAAGCCTGTTCACTTCTACGGCAGAACCGGCGGCGTTATCCCGACACCTGTTGAGGTGCTGGAAGAGATCAAGAAACTCGGAGGTGCTAAGTAATGGCTGTTGTTTTTGAAAGACCAAAGTCACTTATTGATATTCCTACACATTACTGCCCCGGCTGTACTCACGGTATCGTTCACAGAATACTCTGTGAGGTGATCGATGAAATGGGTATCGAGGGCGATACTATCGGTGTTTGTCCTGTTGGATGCTCCGTTATGGCTTACGATTACTTCAACTGCGATATGATCGAGGCTGCTCACGGACGTGCTCCGGCTGTTGCAACAGGCGTTAAGAGAACAAATCCGGATAAGTTCGTATTTACATATCAGGGCGACGGTGACCTCGCTGCTATCGGTACTGCTGAAACAGTTCATTCAGCTACAAGAGGCGAAAATATCGTTGTTATCTTCATCAATAACACTATCTACGGTATGACAGGCGGCCAGATGGCTCCTACAACTATTCCGGGACAGGTTACACAGACAACTCCTTTCGGACGTGATCCTCAGCTTGCAGGCTTCCCTGTAAGAGTATGCGAGATGCTCTCAACACTCACAGGTACAGCTTATGCAGAGCGTGTAGCAGTCGACAGCGTACCGCATATCAAGGCTGCAAAGAAGGCTATCAGAAAGGCTTTCGAGAACCAGAAGGCTGGCAGAGGCTTCTCTATCGTAGAGGTACTTTCAACTTGTCCTACCAACTGGGGACTTGCTCCTCTTGATGCTATCAAGCGTCTCAGAGACGAAATGATCCCATATTACCCGCTCGGCGTTTATAAGGACGTTGAGAACGGCGTATTCGAGAACGTTCAGGGAGGTAATGAATAATGGCTACTACTGAGATACTTCTCGCAGGCTTCGGTGGACAGGGAATCCTCTTCGCCGGAAAGATCCTCGCTTACTGCGGACTCATGGACAACAAGGAGCTTTCATGGCTCCCATCCTATGGTCCTGAAATGAGAGGCGGTACCTGTAACTGTTCAGTTTGTATTTCCGATGAGCCTATCGGTTCACCGCTTGTACTTACTCCTGATCTCCTCATCGCTATGAACCAGCCTTCATTTGATAAATTCGTAAAGGCAGTACGTCCCGGCGGTAAGGTATTCTTCGACAGCACTCTCATCGAACCAAATACCGACAGAACTGACATCAGTCTCTTCGGCATCCCTTCACAGCAGCTTGCTGACGATAACGCTCTCAAGGGCGGTTCTAACATCATTCTCCTCGGAAAACTCCTCAAGGAGACCAGCATCTGCTCACTTGATACAATGAAGAAGGCTATCGAAAAGGTAGTTCCACCGAAAAAGGCAGCCCTTATCCCGAATAACTATAAGGCAATCGAGATCGGCATGAATTCATAATCATGCAGCTACTCCCCCGGAGATCGTATCCTCCGGGGGTTTTTATGTCTTAGTACACTTTATCCGTACACACTTTATTCATATTTTAGCCAATTAAGGTAAAAATGCACAAAATTCAGCTGCAAAATAATACATGGCAAATTTTGTGTTTTCTATTGTAATAATTATTAAAATGTGATATAATGTCTTTAAAGTGGTGTATTTTAACCACATTTAACGTTAAAATCAAAGGAGAAATTATTATGAAGTTCGGATACTTTGACGACGCTAATAAGGAATATGTCATCAACTCACCAAGAACCCCTTACCCGTGGATAAACTACCTCGGAAACCAGGGCTTCTTCTCGCTCATCTCAAACACTGCCGGCGGCTACTGCTTCTATAAGGACGCTCGTCTCCGCAGAATCACACGTTATCGCTACAACAATGTTCCGATAGATATGGGCGGACGTTATTTCTATATCAACGATAATGGTACTGTCTGGAACCCAGGCTGGTCGCCTGTAAAGACAGAGCTCGATGCTTATGAGTGCCGTCACGGTATGGGCTATACAGTTATCACAGGTAAGAAGAACGGCCTCAAGGCAGAGGTAACATTCTTCGTTCCTCAGAACTACGATGGTGAAGTTCAGCAGGTAGTTCTTACAAACGAAAGCAATGAAGCTAAGAACTTCTCTATCTTCTCAGTTGTAGAGTGGTGTCTCTGGGATGCACAGGATGACTGTACAAACTTCCAGAGAAACTTCTCCACAGGTAGAGTAGAGATCGAAGGCTCAACTATTTACCATGTAACAGAATACAGAGACAGACGTAATCACTACGCTTTCTATACAGTAAACGATGAGATCGACGGCTATGATACAGACCGTGATTCATTCCTCGGCAGTATCTACAACGGCTGGGATAACCCTGAAACAGTCAAGGCAGATAAGCCTTCCAACTCATTTGCAGACGGCTGGTCACCTGTTGCTTCACACTATAAGAAGATAACTCTTGCACCAGGTGAGACAAAGACTCTTATCTACATCCTCGGCTATGCTGAGAATCCTCAGGATAAGAAGTTTGCTGCTGAAAAGCCTGCTAACCTCCTTACAAGAGAGAAATGGGTCCTCAACAAGGAAAAGGCTTATGCAATGATCGAGAAATACAACACTCCTGAAAAGGTTGCAGCAGGTCTTGAAGAACTCCGCAATACATGGGATAGCCTCCTTTCTATCTTCAAGGTTGATACTCCTGATGACAAGGTAAACAGAATGGTAAATATCTGGAACCAGTATCAGTGTATGGTAACATTCAACCTTTCACGTTCCGCTTCATACTTCGAGAGCGGTATCGGCAGAGGTATGGGCTTCCGTGATTCTAACCAGGATATTCTCGGATTTGTACACCAGATCCCAGAGCGCGCAAGAGAAAGACTTATCGACATCGCTTCAACTCAGCTTTCAGACGGCGGATGCTATCACCAGTATCAGCCTCTCACAAAGAAGGGCAATGCAGACATCGGCGGAGACTTCTCAGACGATCCGCTCTGGATGATCCTTTCTGTTGCTGCTTATATCAAGGAAACAGGCGACTGGGGCATCCTTGATGCTAACGTTCCATTCGATGACGATCCGAACGGCAAGCACACAATGCTCGAACATCTCGATGTTTCTTTCTATCACATCGTAAATAATCTCGGACCTCATAATCTCCCGCTTGCAATGCGCGCTGACTGGAACGATTGTATCAACCTTTCATGCTTCTCTGATACACCTGGTGAGTCCTTCCAGACCTACACCAATCCTAAGTTCGCAGCAGAGGGCGGCTACTCTAAGATAGCTGAGTCTGCTTTCGTTGCAACACTCTTCACATACACAGGTCCTGCTTACGTTGGAATCCTCAAGCACATCGGCAAGGCTGACGAAGCTGCTAAGGCTCAGGCTGAGATCGACAAGATGAAGGAAAACGTAATGAAGTCTGCATTCGACGGCGACTGGTTCATCCGTGCTTACGATGCAAACGGCGAGAAAATGGGCTCTAAGGAGTGCGAGGAAGGTAAGATCTTCATCGAACCACAGGGCTTCGCAGTTATGTCTGAGATCGGTAAGGATCAGGGTGCAGACATCAAGACACTGAATTCAATTGATAAATACCTCAACTGCGAATTCGGTCTTGTTCTCAATAACCCTGCTTTCACAAAATATTATGTACAGTACGGCGAGATCTCCACATATCCGGGCGGATATAAGGAGAATGCAGGTATCTTCACACATAACAATGCTTGGATCATCTGCGCTGAGGCTTACGTTGGCCGCGGTGACAAGGCATTTGAGTATTACAGCAAGATAGCTCCTGCATTCACAGAAGAAACATCTGATATACACAAGACAGAGCCTTATGTATACGGTCAGATGATCGGCGGTAAGGATGCAAAGAACTTCGGTCAGGGCAAGAACTCATGGCTCACAGGTACAGCTGCATGGAATATGGTTGCTATATCTCAGTATATCATCGGTGTTCAGCCTGTATTTGACGGTCTCAAGGTTGATCCTTCTATCCCTCACGAATGGGACGGCTTCACTGCTACACGTAAATTCCGCGGTGCTACATACAACATCACTGTAAAGAACCCGAACCACGTATGCAAGGGCGTTAAGTCTCTTACTCTTGACGGCAAGGCTATCGAAGGAAACGTTGTTCCGGTATGCGATGGCGGCGTTCACGAGGTTGAGGTAGTTCTCGGCTAAAATCCGGCGTAAAGGAAAGCTCTTTATGAAAAAATCAGTATTATTACTCTCACTAAGTACAATTGCTGTCTTAACGGTTTCAACGTATAGTTTTTCTTATAATGCGGAAAAAATCGAAAGCAGCGCTGATCCGGTAACTCTTGAAACAGTAACTGTTCCAGAGTTCAAAGCTAATAGTGCAAATATAATTGATACATCTGAGTATAGCTTTGAAAATAAAAAAACAGAACCGAATATTGTTAGTTTGAAAAAACTTGATATAATTGATAAGGATTCCTGCTATCATAAGATGCTCAATTCTGTTGATTACTATAATTATGCTAATGGAAGAATTGAAACCAACTTGTTGAATGGTGAAGAATGCACCATAGTTTACAATGTTGATATGATAGACAATGTGGATTATCAACGAGTTACTACTCCGAGTTTTGATGAAGAAATATCTGTACACGACAATTCTATTGAAGTAATTAATAAGCTTACAGATGAAAAATCACTCAAGCCGCTCCAGTTTACTAAAACTATGGAAACCGGCAATTATGATAATGATAAGGCAAGAATAACAACTACTGATGGTATTCCAACTTATTGTTATCGTATGAACCCAACCAATCTTCATTATGCTTCAACAGTCAGCATTTTTCCACAGGAAATGGTGTTCGGCTTTTTAGCCAATAAAGAAAACTGGAGTATTACTGGCAAAAGTGAATATATTGGCAGAGATATCATAACACTTGAAGGAAAAACAGAGCCTGATTATGGTGCAAAATTAAATATTAACACATTTAAGATGTACATTGATTCAGAAACAGGAATACTGCTTCATTTTGAAGGTTATGACAGTCAGAACACTTTAGTAAGCTATGTTAACACAATAGAATTTTCTGATGAAAAGAAATAATTGTGTTGAGGTAGTTCTCGGCTGATAAAACAAAGGTGCATATTGTAGGTATCATAAGACCAATCGACAAATATGCTCACGGTATAATTATTTCAAAAGAGAATTTCCAAGTTGTTGGGAAAACACAATAACGTATAAAAAGCAAAGGATGATACCTTCAACCGCCAAACGGGCTGAAGGTACATCCTTTATGTTTGGAATAATTGAGGTATATTATGAATCCATACGCACTTGGTCTTGCGCTGATACTTGTCGGCATAGTCTTAACAGCTTTAGGCGGACTTAATGTATATTACAACAAGATAGTTTTCCGCAGCTATGAGATCTACGATGCCGTCATCACAAAGCTGAAGCTTATCAAAGGGAAAAGCTGCAATCCCTATGAATCCATACAGATCTACGCAGAATACACGGTAGACGGTGTTCTTATCACCGGACATTACTACACTATACTTACTAAAAGCATAGTAAAATTCAATGTCGGAGAAACGGTTGAGATACAAGTCAATCCAGACTCTCCCAGTGTGTTCAGGATACAGTCCATTGAAGACACTACTGAAATGGAAAATACCAGAAAAAGATCACCGATCTTGACAATATGTGGCATCGTTGTGCTTATCATAGGCATTGCGATACTACTCTCGGCATAGTTATGCCAAAGGGAAATTTCGAGATAGTGGATTGATCTGTAACACTTCAGTTAACAAAAACAGCCATAAAGAATCATCTTTATGGCTGTTTTTTATTATGAAAGCACGTAAGGCTTACCGTTAATGGTGTAGATATAAACGTCAATATATCCGCCCATACGGTAATTGATCGAACGTGAACCCTGCTGATTATCAATCGCGTCAACACTGAGACGCTTTCTGTCGGTTATCTTGGCATCCGGATCAGCATCGAAGACTATCTCATCGTATCTGCCGAAGTCTATATCTTCATCTGTCGCATACTGCTCAGCAACAACGTAATCGAAGCTATAATCAGTATATTTTTCGCCCTCTTTGTTCATAAACTGTCCAAGCTGGTTGTGAAGAAGGGTAACATATTCACCAGCTGTTTTGCAGTTGTTCTTCTCAATAACGAACTTCAGTGCAGCCGGATAAAGAGCTTGTTCCATGAGAGAGCCGTCCTTATTACCAATAGCAGCAATGTACTTAGCAAGCAGCTTAGCCTCATCATCAGTAACGAAACGCGCATCGACCTCAGTATCGATAACATATTCATTGTCCTTCATATGCTGCACCATATGAGCGCCATAGATGCTTTCATCCACATTTCCGCCTATATCTCCAACAAGATTCTTTTTAGTAGCCGATTCAGAGCCGGAACTGCTTCCGCTTCCGCATGAAGCAAAGGATGTTAGCAGCAGAGCACTTACAGCAATGCCTAAAGTTCTTTTAATGAAATCCACAAAAATCACTCCTTAACCAAATGTGTATATCTTACCGTCTTTTTCGGCAAAAACTATCTCATATTCACTAAGTATAGCCATTTCATGACCATCCTCTTCACGAACGATAACATAGAAATCGCAGTCATAGAATTTATCTACTTCGCCTTTGATCGTTTCGTAAAAATCATATCCGAAACACTCAGAAGTAGGCTTCATAAACTCAGCCGGATCACTGTTTTCACGTAAATCGACCTTGAGACGTGTTATCTCGAACTCACCGCCGGCTGAATCTATAAGATTCTTGCACTGCTTGGCAAAAGAGGTTTTCAGACCATATCCGTAATCCTTCTGGAGGAAATCATCCATTCCCTTGATGTACGAAGGATAAAGACATCTTGTATATTCAGTATAGTTCTGTTCGGAATACGATTTGAAATACTTCTCAAAAAGAAGCATGACCTCTGCTGGAATCTTATCCTTGTCGAAATAGAGCTTAGCTCCGTTTGAACTCTCATAGTAGTCTCCAAGCTCCTTTTCCGGATCATCGTCATCGAGAACAACAAGATCACCTATTGAACCGAGATCATCGAAATACTTATCAGCGACCTCCTGTTCCTCAACCTTGTCTATTATTTCCTGAAGGACCTCGTCATTTGTTTCTGTCTCAGTCTCATTCTCAGTGGAATAAGCGGCTGTGATCAGATTCTCATCTGAAGCTGAAGTATTCTCCGCAGAAGATGAAGTGCTCTCAGAAGCCGCAGAGGAATCGTTTTTACTTCCGGACGATGAATCGCTTCCCGAACATGAAGTCAGTGCAGCGATCATAGAAACTGCGGTAATTACAGCAAAAAGCTTATTTGATCTCATTTTAAACCTCTTTTCATTTCGGCTATCGACTTCATATGAGCAGACAAAGCATCAGTCATGCTCAGCATTCCGCAAAAACGTACGCTTACAGCGATCAGCCCTGATTTTTTGCAGCATTTCCGCGTATCTTAGCGCGCTGCTGATTACTGAGGATACGCTTTCTGATACGGAGCGATTCAGGAGTTACCTCAAGAAGCTCATCATCAGCAAGGAATTCGAGGCAGTCCTCAAGGCTGAGGATTCTTGGCGGAACGAGACGAAGAGCATCATCGCTGCCGCTTGCACGTGTATTTGTGAGGTGTTTCTTCTTGCAGACATTTACAACGAGATCCTCTGCCTTAGGAGAAGCACCTACTATCATGCCCTCATAAACCTGAGTACCTGAGCCGATGAAGAGCTGACCGCGTTCCTGAGCGTTGTAAAGGCCATAAGTAACAGCTTCACCTGTCTCGAATGAAACGAGTGAGCCGGTGTTTCTGCGTTCGATCTCGCCCTTAAATGGCTGATAGCTGTCGAAAACGTGGCTCATGATACCTTCGCCCTTAGTATCGGTAAGGAATTCGCTCTTGTAACCGAAAAGACCTCTTGCAGGCACAAGGAACTCAATACGCATACGGCTGCCCTGCGGATGCATAGCAACGAGCTCGCCCTTGCGGCTTCCCATTTTCTCCATAACAGAACCTACGCAGTCCTCAGGAACGTCGATAACGAGACGCTCGATAGGTTCAAGAGTCTGACCTGTTTCCTCATCCTTCTTGAAGAGTACGCGGGGAGTTGAAACTGAAAGCTCATAGCCCTCACGGCGCATATTCTCAATGAGGATAGAGAGGTGCATCTCACCTCTTCCGGCAACGCGGAAAGCATCTGTATTTTCTGTCTCAGTAACTCTGAGTGAAACATCCTTGAGAAGTTCGCGGAAGAGTCTCTCACGAAGCTGGCGGGAAGTAACAAACTTACCCTCCTTGCCTGCAAACGGGCTGTCGTTTACAGCAAATGTCATTTCAACAGTAGGCTCGCTTATCTTAACAAAAGGAAGCGGCTCAGGAGTATCAACAGCGCAGATAGTATCCCCGATAGTGATGTTCTCAATACCTGAGATCCACACAATATCTCCCATTTTAGCATCCTGTACCGGAACACGGTTAAGTCCCTCGATCTGAAGGAGCGAAACTATCTTAGCGTTGTAATTCTTCTTTGATTCGGTGTAATCACAGACAGTTACCTGCTGATTCACCTTAATATTTCCGCGGACGATACGTCCGATACCGATACGTCCCACGTACTCGTTATAGTCGATAGAGGAAATGAGCATCTGAAGCGGCTCTTCCTCCTCGCCCTTAGGCGGTTCAATATAGTTGATGATAGTATCGAAAAGCGGTTTGAGGTCAGTACCGGCTTCATACTGACTGAGAGAAGCTGTACCACTTCTTCCCGAACAGAAAAGAAGCGGAGATTCGAGCTGTTCTTCATTAGCATCAAGATCAAGAAGGAGTTCGAGGACTTCATCACCGATCTCATCAAGTCTTGCGTCAGGACGATCTATTTTATTTACGACAACTATGATCTTGTGTCCCATTTCAAGAGCCTTTGAAAGCACGAATCTTGTCTGCGGCATAGGACCTTCAGCAGCGTCAACGAGAAGAAGTACGCCGTCTACCATTTCGAGAACACGTTCAACCTCACCGCCGAAGTCAGCGTGTCCGGGAGTGTCTATAATATTGATCTTAGTACCGTTGTACATAACGGAAGTATTCTTAGCGAGGATAGTGATACCTCTTTCACGCTCGATGTCGTTTGAATCCATAACTCTCTCAGCGACATTCTGATTTTCTCTGAAAACGCCGCCCTGCTTGAGCATTTCATCAACAAGAGTGGTCTTACCGTGGTCAACGTGAGCAATGATCGCGATATTTCTTAAATCTTCTCTTACCATTAAAACATTCCTCCGATTAATTTTCTTTTCAATTCTTTCTTTTCATATTCAAACGGCTCAACAGCCGCTTTCAACATAGTTTTACTGTTCGATAACAGTGAATTTATCGCCAAGCTTCTGGCTCAGGAGTTCTCTCAGCTGATCAGGACTTCCTTCTTTGATGTCATCTGAAAAGAACATAGCCACAGCGGAATTACCGCATAATTTAAACATAAAGAAATCGTCCTTGAAGCAAGCGGAATCAACAGCCGCATAAGCGTACTCTGATTTTCTTGAATGGATAACGCTTTTTGAATCGCAGAGTATTTTGTCTTCGTTGAAAATGAAGCGCCATGTACCATCCGGATATAATTGCTGAAATTTTTTCAGTTGATTTGCCGGAAGCATCATTACAGTCCAGCGCAGAGTAATACCGCCGCATATAAGAAGGATCAATCCAAGAGTGAGATAAGCTATCTCAGAACTGTCGATTCTGATAAACAGGAACATAAAGATCAATCCCAAAGCGAAACAAGCTGCACAGTATATCTTCCTGAAGGTATTTTTTTTATTTAGTGAAAGTAATTTTCTGAAATGTGCTTTTGTGTACGATAGTTCTGCTCTTATCATAGTTATTTCTCCTGAAATCAGCGGCAGTTATATTGTATTTTCATCATCATTAATGCAGTTTAAGAAGAACACCATTTCAGAATTAATGAACAATTGAAACGGCTAAGCTCTTCAAGAAGCCGCTACTCTTCAGTATATCACGAAAATACGATATTTGTCAATACTTTTCGACACAAAAAAATCCGATAGCCTGAACTATCGGACATTTGGTGGGAGAGGGTGGATTCGGACCACCGAAGCTGAAAAGCAACAGATTTACAGTCTGCCCCCTTTGGCCACTCGGGAACTCTCCCATATTCAATTATCATCGGCATAACCGATAAAAATGGAGCTGGTGGACGGACTCGAACCCCCGACCTGCTGATTACAAATCAGCTGCTCTACCAACTGAGCTACACCAGCGTTTAACGCTTAATTATTATACCACATTCTGTCGGACTTGTCAATACCTTTTTTGAATTTTTTTCATTTTCAAAAAAGAGTGGTCGAGGCGACAGGACTCGAACCTGCGGCATCTTGGTCCCAAACCAAGCACTCTACCAAACTGAGTTACGCCTCGGATTACATTCAAGATGTCCACGACAGACAGCTTTTATATTATACCAAGAGTTTCGGCAAATGTCAAGCACAAAGAATGTTTTTTGTAGCTTTCCACAAAAAAAGTAAAGAATCCTCGTTCAAGCTTCACACAATTCACAAAAGAGGGAGAGCTATGCTCTCCCTTATGCAAGACTTAGTCCTTGAGATCCTCAACTGCATCCTTAACGTCTTCAGCAGCATCTTCAACAGCTTCCTTAACGTCCTCAGCAGCTTCCTCGACTGCTTCCTTAGCATCGTCAGCAGCATCCTCGTCGACCTCAGAATCGATGTTATCGTCACCGAATTCATACTCGTCATCGTACACATCGTCATCATAATCGTCGTCTTTGCTCTTAAAATAGTGTGTTGCAACGTATCCTGCAGCAGCTGCAGCACCGGCAGCTAAAACCGCTACTAAAAATTTGCTCATATTATTTCCTCTTTTCTTCGCAAGTTATAGTGTGTTACCGTGCCGCTTGCGAGCGGTGTGCGATAAACTAAATATATTATAACATACAATTTTTAAAATTTCAACCTCTTACATATTATTTGTTAAAAACATCAAAATTGATAGAGCAGTTATTGGTGCAGTTTCACAACGAAGTATCCTGTTTCCCAGCCATACCTGAACCGCATCAAGTTCAGCAGCAGCCTCGACCTCTTCCCTGTCGAAACCGCCCTCACTTCCGATAACGAGCCCCACCGTCTTAGCGCCGTCAAATCCTACTTTATCGAAAGGAACTCCGCCCTTTTCCTCATAGAGAATGATATTGAGGTCAAGCTGCTTCATCATGCCGAGAGCCTCCTGATACGAAACGATCGGTTCAACGGTAGGTATAATACCGCGTCCGGACTGCTTTGCGGCTTCCTCTGCGATCTTGTTGAGCCTTACAAGCTTTTTAGAAAAATCCTTCTTATCAGGTCTTGAGATACAGCGTCTTGTAAGCACCGGCACTATACGTGCAGCACCAAGTTCAACGCTTTTGCGAATGATGAATTCAAGCTTATCCAGCTTAGGAACAGCCTGAAACAGTGTGACTTCTATATTCGGCTCAGCAGCACAGCGGTGTTTCTCAACAAGATCAAGATACACTGAATCTCCTGTGATACTGCGTATCACACAGTTATAGTCGATACCGTCGCAGCAGACTGTAAGTGCCTCTCCCGCTTTCATTCTGAGCGAAAAGCCGGCATGATGAGCATCGCTGCCTGTAAGCATTATATTCTCTTCGTCAATCGTTTCAACAAAAAATCTTGGCATAATTCCTCCATTATAAGTTTAGTCAACTTTTAATTGTACGCTGTTCTGCGTTAGGCCGCAAGTCCCTTACATACCGGGCAGGTACACTATCAGGCAAATACAATATCAAGCAGTTTCAGTATAGTGTCGCCCACGCTGTCGGAATAAACTTCTTCCGCAGCAATATCAGGCTTGTTGGTTATGATATTATCAACTCCGAGCGCTATCATCTGCTTAATATCGTCACGCCGGTCAACAGTCCAGACAAATACCTGTTTGCCGTTCTGGTGTGCAGCATTTACCGTTCCGCGGTTGATAAACAGATAGTTCAGGCTGACCGCATCAATATCTTTCAGACGCGAATAAGAGGTCGAAACAGCAACATTAGCTATCAGCGCGGTCTTTATCCTGGGATTCAGACGTTTCACTATCCTCAGAAGCGGATAAGAAAACGAGCTGACATAGCAGGTAGTTGTGATGTTGTGCTTTTCTATGAGTTCAACCGCTTTCTCTGTCGCACGAACGGAATCACCTGTATCCTTGATCTCAACGTTCAGTCGCTTCTTCTTTCCCACAAGATCAAGGACTTCCTCGAACGTCATTATTTTGGCATCATCAAATTCACCGGTCTTGGAATACCAGCTGCCGGCAGAAAGCTCAAGCAGCTCAGCATAGGTATGATCGTAAATGCGTCCCGAACCGTTGGTAGTACGCTCTATCGTATCATCATGGAACACCACAAGCTTGCCGTCTTTAGTCAGCTGAACATCCAGTTCGATGAAATCGGTATCACTTTCAAGAGCAGCTTCAAAGGCATAGCGGGTATTCTCGGGAGCGACCGAGGACGCCCCTCGGTGAGCGCTGATGTTAGTACGTGTAAAAATGCCGGTATTTATCAGAATACGCCCATTGTAAACGGCACGGAAATAACTGACGTTAATGAGCACCGCAGCGACAGACAACGCAGCAATGAGTACCGACTTATGCGCCTTGTTCATTTTTTTGCGGTTACGGTCCGGAATGATAAGCTGACCGTCGTTCTCGGTATCAGCAAGGAATCTTCCGGTAAGCCAGCATATAATAGCAGGAGCAGCGAAAAATGCCGAAACAGCCGTAAATACCTTCATTGAGTAACGCATTACCACAAGCGAAGTCCTGAAAGCTGAATCCGGACGCGTAAATCCCTTGACAAAGAGAACTATAACATAGCTGATACCAAAGATCACTACCACAGTTACAGCAAGAACAGTCAGTATCCAGAGAAGCAGCGCACCTGCCATCCGGGTACGTTTATGATGTATCTTTTCGCAGCTTGAACGTATGCTCTCAGGGAAGTTTTTCTCAGTAAGCACAAGATAATGCAGCGAGTAGCTTCGGCGTACTATTGCAAAAACGAAAAGCATTTCCGCAAGGATATAAGCTATAATAGCCGAATTGCCTCCTACATCAGCAAATATCTTCTTCAGAAGCGGCAGAAGCGGAAACATGAACACACCTGAAGAAAGCGAGAATTCCGAGAGCGATATAAACAGCATGAATACCGCAAATTTCAGCGGAGAAGCAGTCCGGAAAGCCTTTCTGAAGCTTTTCAGTCCTGTCAGTATCATACCTCCTATGGTAAGCTTCTCGTGCTTTGCACAGCAGGTAAAGCAGGCAGCAAGCGCCGAGAACTCGATAAACGTAAAGAATCCGGAAACATAGACTACTATAAGCAGTACAAAAATAGTAACAGGACTATGCAGATAAACAAGAAGGCTCTCATCATCGAGGTAATTCACCCTTGATATTTTCATTGTCAGTTCAAGGAGTGCGGAAAGCACAGGTGCTCCAACAGCAAGAAGTATAGTTTTGTATAGCATTTCAAACAGCAGGAAATGCGGCAGAGCACGTAAAAATACGCCCATAGAGCGGAAAAAGTTCTTCATTAAAATATCCCCTGAAATAGTTGTACACAATAATTATACGTCTAAGCCGTTCCCGTGTCAATGGCTTTTTTGTCGTTTTGTCAGGATTAAGCTGATGCTGCAAAAAAGCGTATCGCCGCAGCGATACGCTTGATTTTTGTCTTTATACGATCTGACCTGTACAGCGATCAATAAGCCTTGCCCCAGAACACCATGCATTTAGCCGGTTTACCGCAGCATACGCACTTATCGCTGAGTTTCTCCTGTTCAAACGGGATACATCTTGAACCGACACCGGTCTTTTCCTTTACCTCGTCCTCGCAAGCCTCATCGCCGCACCACATAGCCTTTACGAAGCCGTCGCCGTTTTCGAGAGCCTTTGTGATCTCATCAAGTGTTGTGCAGGCATATGTACGCTTTTTCTGATTTTCAAGAGCCTTATTGTACATACCGTCGTGTGCTTCCTGAAGCTTCTGAGCGACAGCAGACTCAAGGTCACCGAGAGCAACAGCAGTCTTTTCGCCGTTCCAGCGCGAAGCAACAACGCATTTTCCTTCCTCAATATCGCGCGGACCGATCTCAACTCTGAGCGGTACGCCCTTCATTTCGTATTCAGCGAACTTCCAGCCCGGTGAATTTTCACTATCATCAAGCTTAACGCGGACTCCAGCCTTTGCAAGGCGCTCCTTCAGTTCGTTAGCCTTATCAAGAACGCCCTCCTTATGCTGAGCAACAGGCACAATAACTACCTGTACCGGAGCAACTGCCGGCGGAAGTACAAGACCGCTGTTATCGCCGTGAGTCATAATAACTGCGCCGATAAGACGTGTAGTAACGCCCCAGCTGGTCTGATGAGGGTAGACCCTCTGATTATCCTTATCCGTATACTGTATATCGAAAGCTCTTGCAAAACCGTCGCCGAAATAGTGAGAAGTACCAGCCTGAAGAGCCTTACCGTCGTGCATGAGAGCCTCGATAGCATATGTAGCCTCAGCGCCGGCAAATTTATCACTGTCGGTCTTTCTGCCCTTAACAACAGGCATTGCAAGCGAATCCTCGCAGAACTTCGCATAGAGATTGAGCATACGCTCTGTCTCTTCGATAGCCTCGTCAGCGGTTGCATGGATAGTATGACCTTCCTGCCAGAGGAACTCTCTTGAACGGAGGAAAGGACGCGTGGTCTTTTCCCAGCGAACAACGCTTACCCACTGATTATAGAGCTTAGGAAGATCACGATAGGAATGAACTATATTTGAATAATGCTCGCAGAAGAGAGTCTCGGAGGTCGGACGAACACAGAGCCTGTCCTCAAGCTTCTCATTTCCTCCGTGAGTTACCCATGCAACTTCCGGAGCAAAGCCCTCAACGTGATCCTTTTCCTTCTGAAGAAGGCTTTCAGGAATGAACATCGGCATACAAACGTTTTCGTGACCGGTTTCCTTGAACATAGTATCAAGGATATGCTGAATGTTCTCCCAGATAGCATAGCCGTAAGGGCGAATTACCATACAGCCCTTAACGCTGGTATATTCGATGAGTTCGGCTTTTTTGCAGATGTCAGTGTACCACTGCGCGAAATCCTCGTCCATAGAGGTGATCGCAGTGACCAGTTTTTTATCCTTTGCCATATAAAACAGTCCTCTTTTCTGATGATTACATAGATATAGGTATTATAGCACTAATCCGGCAAAATGTCAACTATCTGCCGGATAGTGAACTCAGCTTATTTATTCTCATCCGCGGATTCGTCATTAATGAACTCCGCGCCAAGATCGTTGAGGAAGTCAGCTACTATAAACCGCGGTCGGTGTTTGACCTCAGCGTAAATCTTGCCGACGTATTCGCCAATTATACCGAGACAGAACAGCTGCAATCCGCCTATAAGCCATATCGAACAAAGCAGACTCGACCAGCCGAGTTCCGCAAATCCGCAGAATTTCGCCACAAACGCCCATATGAACGCACAAACGCTCATTATCGACATCATAAATCCGAGCGCAGTTATGAATTTCAGAGGCTTGGTGCTGAACGATGTTATGCCATTCACCGCGAATGACAGCATTTTTCTAAGCGGATACTTGCTTTCGCCAGCGAACCGTTCGCTGCGTTCATAGTAGACTGAGCAGCTCTTAAAGCCGATCAGAGGCACCATTCCGCGAAGGAAGAGATTTACTTCCTTGTAATTTGAGAGTTCCTCAAGCACTCTCCTGCTCATCAGACGAAAATCCGCATGATTATACACCACATCCGCTCCCATCAGCTTCATGAATTTATAAAAGCTTTCCGCAGTGAACTTCTTGAAGAACGAATCAGTCTTACGAGCGCTTCTCACGCCGTATACCACATGATTACCCTCATAGAATTTAAGCATCATTTCATCAATAGCATTGATGTCATCCTGAAGGTCAGCATCCATAGATATGGCAGCATCGCAAATATCCTTAACGCTCATAAGTCCGGCAAGGACAGCGTTCTGATGTCCACTGTTATGGGCGAGGTCGATACCGGAAAAATACTCCGGAGCATCTGCGTGAAGCTTTTTTATAATTTCCCAAGTGGAATCCTTTGAACCGTCATTCACAAAGACTATGCGGCTTTTTGAGGATATTATCCCCTCTCCGATGAGCTGCCGATACTTTTCGCGCATCCGCTTTGAAGTTTCAGGAAGCACAGCTTCCTCATTATAGCACGGTATGACCATATAAAGAACTGCCGGTTTTTCCGTATCGACACCCCCGATCCGTTAAAAATACCTAATAATTATAGCACATTATTATTGAAATAGCAAGATGCGCGGCGAAAAATACCTTCTCATACTCGACAAAATACAATTATTGTAGTATAATATAATCATACAGCATCACCCAAGCTTTCCGGCACATCTTAAAGGCATTCCAACAACGCTGTTATAAGCCGGAATCAGCAGATATTTCGGAAAGAATTTGTAAAATTAAGGTTAAAATTCGCCGCAGTCTATTGACTATGTCGGAATTTAAGATATAATATAATTTGGATGATATAAAAGGTTGGGAATAATTAAAAAATTCAGGAGACAAAAATGGACAACGAATTTTCGATTTTTAACATCTTCACTATGCTCGGAGGACTTGCGTTCTTCCTTTACGGTATGAACGTTATGTCAACAGGACTCGAAAAACTTACCGGCGGTAAGCTGGAGGTCGCACTAAAAAAGATGACCTCAAACAAGATAAAAAGTATTCTCCTCGGTATGGGCGTTACAATCGCGATACAATCTTCATCAGCGATGACGGTAATGCTCGTCGGCTTCGTAAACTCAGGTATAATGACGCTCGAACAGACCATTGCCGTCTGCTTCGGCTCTAACATAGGAACTACCTTTACCGCATGGATACTCTGTCTCGGAGACATTCAGGATACCGGCAGCGGGAACGTCCTCGATTTCTGGCTAAAAATGCTGAAGCCGGAATCCTTCTCCCCTATTATCGCACTTGTCGGCGTTATCATGATAATGTTCGCCAAGAAGAACAAGAAAAAAGATATCGGACGTATCCTCGTCGGATTTGCCGTCCTCATGACTGGTATGACGCTTATGTCTGATTCGGTCGATCCACTGGCAAATTCACCTGATTTTCAGAAAACTCTCACAGCTTTCGAGAATCCGCTTCTCGGCGTTATAGTCGGAGCTGTATTCACAGGTATAATCCAGAGCTCTGCCGGTTCTATCGGTATACTCATGGCTTTCTCGAAATCCGGCGCTTTAACTTACAGCATGGCGCTCCCGATAATCATGGGATGTAATATCGGTACCTGCGTCACCGCACTTCTCTCAACATTCGGCGTAAACAAGGACGCAAAGCGCGTTGCTTGGGCTCACATACTCATCAAGATAATAGGTACTATCGTTCTGCTGCCGTTCATAATGATACTCCAGAACGTTGTCGGTCTCAGCATACTCAGCAAGCCTGTCGGATACATCGGCATCGCAGTTATGCATACGATCTTCAATGTTGCAACAACTATCATGTTCCTGCCATTCACAAAGCAGATTGTGGCACTTTCAAAGTTCGTTGTACGTGACGGTAAAGAAACTGATTTCACTTCAAAGAGAACCCTTACCGGTCTTGATGAACGTCTCCTCAAGACACCTGCCGTAGCAGTCGAAGCCTGCAAGGGCGCTGCAATACAAATGGCTGAGCTGACACGCGAGACCATCATCATGGCACTCGATAACCTCAAGGAATATGACTCAGAAAAATGTGAGACCATCATCGAAAACGAAGACATCATTGACGGCTTTGAGGACAAGATCAAC
>ONAI01000065.1 GCA_900315755.1 uncultured Ruminococcus sp. | reverse complement strand
GAGAGTTTCGCCGCCTTAAAAACTGAAAGCGGCGACCAAAGGCTCTGCCTTTGGAATCCGCTAAAGGGATAACATCCCTTTAGAATCCCATTGTTTGTGGTGTTAGCGAGTACGTGTAGGCTATGGCGATAAAGTGAGCGAGTTCACGAGCGCCAACGTGGAAGCCAGCGGGGGCTCCCCGCAAAAAAGGCGCACATAAGTGTGGTACTTATATAGCAGTATTTATGGAAATTTACTGTGGTAACATTTTTGAACTTTAGTTTTTTCCGTAATGGTATAAAAAATATCCGGAAGTCAAAAATGCTTCCGGATCATTTTTTTGCAAGGATGTTATACCATTACGGAAAAAAACAAATAAAGTCTTTGGAAAGGGGGCTGGGGGAGAATCTTTCTTCAGAAAGGTTTCCCCCAGTAAGTTTCATAATACTTCTATATGGGGATCACACATATCCGGGCTCGGTATTTTTATGCCATGATGATACGTCTGTCCGGGTATTCACCAAGCTGTTATATGCTGCATATGATACAGAAAAGAGTGAAGGGAGCAGTTAAATGGATAAGCCGATAATAATTTCACTCGTGATACTCGCGGTCATAACGGCAGTCGAGTTCCTTTGCCTGTATCTGTGCAGGAAGACTCCTGAGCGCCGACCGCCTCTGACGGCAGTAGTACCAGTATTCAGTGACGAGGAAGTCCTTGCGAAGTCGCTTTCACATCTGAGAGACGTTATGCTCTACGGAGGTGCGCCTATTGAGAAGATAATCCTCATCGACTATTCCTCGGATGAACGGTGCAAAGCCCAGTGCGAGGGCTTCTGCCGCGATTTCAATGAAGCACTTGTGATAAGTCCGGAGGAACTTGAAAAAATATTGGCGGAAATGTTTGCAATCGGGAGAGAAAAGTAGTATAATATATAATGAGTTATTATGCGGACAGAGGTGAAAAACTTGGAACAGAACGTTCTCCATATCGAGGGCACTGTCGAAACGGTATTGTTCAGGAACGAATCAAACGGTTATGTAGTGCTTGATCTCGATGCCGGCGGAGAGCTTATAACAGTCGTTGGCGAGCTGGGAGATGTCGATGAGGGCGAAAGTCTCATCCTTGAGGGCAGCTATACTACCCACAAGCGCTTCGGTACTCAGTTCCGTGCAGAATACTGCGAACGCAAGCTTCCGGATACCGTTGTGAACATTGAAAAATACCTCGCTTCCGGCGCTATTAAGGGTATCGGACCTGCACTTGCCAAGAGGATAGTAAAAGTCTTCGGCAGCGAGACACTCAGCGTCATGGAGAACGATCCGATTAAGCTCACAGTAATAAAGGGCATCTCGCCCTCAAAGTGTCAGGAGATAGCGGACGAAGCAAGGAAGCTCTTCGCCCTGCGGACTATCCTCTCGTTTTTGCAGCAATACGACATAAAATCGCAGTTCGCAATGCGTACCTACCGGAAATTCGGTCCGGATTCCATGCAGATGCTAAAGCACAATCCGTATATCCTTTGCAGTGAGGATATAGACCTTGATTTCCGCAAAGCCGATCCGATAGCGTTTGACCTGCACATCAGCCGCAGCGACCACAAAAGAGTCATTGCAGGTATGCAGTATATCCTCCGCGCAAATACCTCGCTCGGACATTCCTGTCTGCCGCTGAGCACACTTCTCGATAAGGCTTCAAATGCCCTCGGCATCACAGAGCAGCAGTTCTATGAGTCCTACGGCGCAGCCATTAAGGACAACGAACTCTATGAATTCATAAAGAACGAGCGTGAATATGTCTATCTTCCGGACTATTTCATCGCGGAAAGCTTCATTGCCGACCGCATACATATTCTCAGAAACTTCTCCTCGCCTGAGGACTTCGATTACGATAACCTCATCAATATCGAGGAGGAAGAGCACGGCATCCACTATGAGAAGCTTCAGCGAAAGGCTATAACCTGCGCTGTTTCACGCGGACTTATGATACTTACAGGCGGTCCGGGTACAGGTAAGACCACAACTCTCAATGCCATAATCTCGATATTCCAGAAGCGCGGCTGTCATGTACTTCTTGCCGCTCCGACCGGACGCGCCGCAAAGAGGATGTCCGACCTGACAGGCGGCGAAGCCAAGACTATTCACCGACTTCTTGAAGTCGTTTACGATTCCGGCGGACGCACTGTCTTTGCCCATAATGAGACAAATCCGCTTGAATGTGATGTGCTTGTCATCGACGAGATGTCGATGGTGGACGTGCTTCTGTTTGAGAAGCTTCTGAGGGCTGTACGTCTGGGCTGCAAGCTTATTATGGTCGGCGACAGCGATCAGCTGCCGTCAGTAGGTGCAGGAAATCTCCTCGGTGACCTTATTTCAAGCGGTATAGTACCAACTATCGAGCTGAAAGAGATATTCAGGCAGGCGCAGAAAAGCTGCATCATAACCAATGCTCACCGTATCGTTTCCGGACAGTATCCCGACCTCACCCGCAAGGACAACGATTTCTTCTTCTTCAAAAGAAGCGAACCTGCAAATGCAGTTGCACTGATAGCGGAACTCGTCAAGACACGTCTGCCGCGGGCGTATGATTATTCACCGACTGAGGACATACAGGTGCTTACGCCTTCACGAAAGGGAGTACTCGGCTCTGTCGAACTGAACAAGGTGCTTCAGCAGGAGATAAATCCTCCGGCGGCTGGTAAGCATGAGTATAAGAGTATGCTTTTTACGTTCCGCACCGGTGACAAGGTGATGCAGACCAGAAATAATTACGACATCGTATGGCGCAGAGGCTCCGAACAGGGAACAGGCATATATAACGGCGATATAGGTACGATCACGCAGATAAACCCGGCTTCAATGACTGCTGTCGTTGAATTCGACGGACGCATCGCACACTATCCGTTTGACCTGCTTTCACAGCTTGAACTTGCCTATGCTATCACAGTGCATAAAAGTCAGGGCTGCGAGTTCGAGGCGGTAATAATCCCGGTAATGGGCGGATTTGAGAAGCTTTATTACCGCAATCTCCTCTATACAGCAGTAACGAGGGCGAAGCGTCTGCTGATACTGATCGGTTCTGAGGAAAAGATAAACAGCATGGTAGATAATGACCGGCGCACAAAGCGATATACCTGCCTAAGGAATATGCTCGTAACCGAAAACGGCGGAGGTCTGCCGGATCCGCCTCAGAATAAGGAAAGCGGTGCAGGTATCCTTGAGATACTCGGCATCGCAGAAAGAAAGGATGAAGAACAAAATGGCTAATACAGACATCGGTATTGATCTCGGTACTTCAAATATAGTTATCACAATGGGAAATAAGGGGGTAGTTCTGAGCGAACCCTCGGTCATTGCTTACAATACCCGTACAGAGCGCGTACTTGCCGTTGGTAAGGAAGCTTATGAGATGATAGGCAGAAATCCTGATTATATTGCAGTAGTGCGTCCGGTAAGCGAAGGCGTTATCTCCGATGACGACCTTGCACACAGTATGATACGTGAGTTCATCATCAAGGTAACAGGTCATCAGCTTCTGAAGCCGCGTATCGTAATATGCGTACCTTCGTTCATTACCGACATCGAGAGCCGTGCAGTCGTTGACGCTGCCAAGAGTGCGGGCTCGCGTCAGGTTTACCTGATACAAGAGCCTATCGCTGCTATGATCGGTGCGGGAGTGAACATCACCAAGGCTAAGGGACACATGATCGTTGACATCGGCGGCGGTACAACTGACGTAGCTATCGTGTCTATGAACGGCGTTGTAACTTCCTATACTATCAAGACTGCCGGAAATGCTATCGACCGCTCGATAATGAAGTATATGCAGAACAAGTTCAAGCTCCTTATCGGTGAGCGTACAGCCGAAAAGGTAAAGATAGAGCTTTGCAACCTCTATGATCCGAGTGACGAGATCACGTATATGGTGAAGGGAAGAAGTCTCATGAAGGGACTTCCGGCACAGGTGCTCCTCAGCGAGCGCGAACTCTTCGAGGCTATCGAGGATGACACCTTCGCTATCATGGAGGCAGTGCGTAAAGTTCTTGAGGATGCTCCGCCGGAACTGGTCGGTGATATATACGATAACGGACTTCTCATGACAGGCGGCGGCGCTCTTCTCGGAGGTCTTCCGCAGCTCATTAAGCGTACACTCGGTATCAACTGCAATATAGCCAAGGACTCCATAAACTGCGTTGCAAAGGGCACAGGTATGGCGTTCGGCAAAATGACCGCTCTCCTTGACGGTTTCGAGTCCGCAACTGTATACAAGTATAGATAAGAGATTTATCCGTAATTTATTGAGGGAACCCCTTTTGAGAAAGGGGGTTTCCTCAAACTCCCTCCCGAAAACTTTCAACTTGTTTTTTTGCAATGGTATAAGAACTAACATAAAAATAAAAAACCGGAAGTTTATATAACTTCCGGAATTTTTTATACCATTGCGAAAAAAACGAAATAAAAGTCTTTGGAAAGGGGTTCGGGGTGACTCCCCACGGGGGGGGAGATGTCTGCAAAGCAGACAGCGGGGACGGACCCGATTAGGGGGAACCTTTCCTCAGAAAGGTTTGCCCCGATAAGTTACTGATAAACTCCTGCCTTACTCCGTACGGAGCGCAACGACAGGGTCTTTCTTTGCGGCAAGTCTTGAAGGAATAAGACCTGCGATGAAGGTGAGGAACATACTGATAAGAATGAGTACGACTGCACCTGTCACCGGAACGTGAGCTCTGAGTGTATCAAGACTTGTAACGCTGTGGATGATGAGGTTTATCGGTATAGTGAGCAGCACCGAAACGAGTATGCCTATGATACCGGCTGTAAGACCTACAAGCAGAGTTTCAGCATTGAAAACAGTGGAAACATCGTGCTTTGAAGCGCCGATAGCTCTGAGAATACCGATCTCGCGGGTTCTTTCGAGAACCGAGATATAAGTGATAATACCGATCATGATAGATGATACTACGAGCGAGATACCAACGAATGCGATAAGCAGATACGAGATACCTGTGATGATATTAGTAACAGAGGACATGAGCATTGCCACGAAGTCGGTATAGTGAATAACATCAGCTTCATCGTCAACGGAATCGTTGTAATCTGAGATAATATCAGCGATAGCGTCCTTATCCTCGAAGGACTTAGCATAGATACGGATGTGAGCCGGATCTTCAAAATCAGCATAGCCGAGCTTCTGGAGAGCATCGGAGTAAGTGAAATCTGAGATCTCCTCCGGAGTGAATATATCAAAGATCTTAACATAAACATCATCTGATATTTCAGTTTCCGAGAGCTTTTCAACGAGTTCAGCTTCGCTCATGCTGCTGAGTTCAGAAGATTTCTGGGAAGCATAGATCATCGGCAGGATGTTCTGGAGTATGTTAGGTGCGTACTGTTCAAACTGCTCGTCAGTAAGTCCGCGAAGAGCCTTTACAACAGCTCCGGTATCGTTATTTTTGTCTGCGGAGGATCTGCCATTTGAGTAAGCATAAGTGAGGGATTCTATGTCCTTGAAGAGCTGTTCGCGGTTTTCCGGCTTCATAGCGTCTTCGAGCATGACCTGCAATTCCTCAGGGGAAGGCTGGCTCATAACAAATCTTGCGATCTCAGCCTTTCCGGCAGTGTTGAGACCTTCGATGTACTTCTTTGCGGATTCAGCCTTTTCAGTGTTGTCAGGGGCTTTGTAGTCATCAGTTCTGAACTTCTTTCCTGTAACGACATCAGTTGTATTGTCAGCAAGCTGTTCGCGGATGACATCACAGTCGTTATTTTTATTGATGATATAGTCGGTAAGTTCCTTTGTATAGCCGATATAGCCCTGTATCATATTTCCCTTGACATCCGGCTTGCGCTTGATAAATCCGACAATCTTCAGCTCAGTACCGATATTGTCGTTATTGTAGAGGAGTTCGAGACCTGTCTCGCTCTTAGTGAGGTCGGTGTAGCCTCTGCCGTCTGAAGAGCGCTCGTAGTATTCGCAAGGGAGTATGAGCTTGTATTGCTTATCCATGAGCTCTGAAAAGCTCCACTTGGTCTTACCGTAGTCCTTGATGACCTCGCCGCGCAATGCAGCCTTGATTATCTCACCGAAGCCTTCGGTCGATTTGAGACCGAGAGCGTAAGTGATCATATCAGGTATCTGGTTATGCTGATCGAGAACAACAACGACTTCGTTGTATTTTTCAGGCCAGCTGCCCTTTACAAGGTCGTACTTATCGTAGATAAGCTGGTTGATGCCTTTACCGTTATCAGCAGGGAGCATTTCCTCCCATATATCAACCGACCACATTTTCATCATACTGCTGTTGGTGCCGATCATAGCAGTTTCCTGAGCCGCCTGATCGTAGCCCATAGCGTTCATGTAGATCTCATTGAGGTCGGACTTTACGATAACACCGTTTTCGTCCTTGCTGAAAATAGGCATCTGAACGTCGTAGCCGTAAGATACAGCGTTAGACTTGTTCTTGATCTCATTGTTATTGTCAACGAACTTCTTGAACTTAGCCATATTGTTGACCTGTTTAGCGGAAGAATTGAGGTTGTTGAAGGTGTCGTACATTTCAGTGCCGGCATAAACAGTATCCTTTTCCTCTTCGGCATCGTGGACTATCTCATCGCCGCCGCCGAACATAGTCTTGAAGAGCTCGGTCGTATCGGTGGATTCACGGTCGATCGAGATAGGGTAGGAGGCGAGGGTTTCTTCCTGAACGCCGTCGATATACTCATTGATACCGGTCGAGAGCGAGAGTATCAGTGCGATGCCGATAATACCGATAGAGCCGGCAAAAGCGGTCAGGAGAGTACGTCCCTTTTTGGTGAGGAGGTTGTTCAGCGAGAGCGAAACAGCAGTGAGGAAAGACATCGAAACACGCTTTTTCTTGGCGTTTACAGGAGAATCTTCTTTTTCGGGAGTGAATTCATTGCTGTCAGAGGTAAGCTGACCGTCCTTTATGCGGACGATACGTGTAGCGTACTGCTCAGCGAGTTCAGGGTTATGAGTTACCATGATAACGAGTTTATCCTTGGCTATTTCCTTGAGGAGCTCCATAACCTGAATACTTGTTTCACTGTCGAGAGCGCCGGTCGGCTCGTCAGCGAGGAGAATATCCGGATTATTAATGAGGGCACGGGCGATAGCCACACGCTGCATCTGTCCGCCGGACATCTGATTAGGTCTCTTGTGAAGCTGGTTGCCGAGACCTACCTTTTCGAGGGCTTCCTTAGCGCGTTTGCGGCGTTCGGACTTTGATACGCCGGAAATAGTAAGAGCCAGTTCAACGTTTGCAAGGACTGACTGGTGCGGGATGAGATTATAGCTCTGGAAAATGAACCCGATAGAATGGTTTCTGTAAGCATCCCAGTCTCTGTCTTTGTATTTTTTTGTGGAGATGCCGTTGATTATAAGGTCGCCTGAGGTATAGTGATCGAGACCGCCGATTATGTTCAGCAAAGTTGTCTTACCGCATCCGGAGTGGCCGAGTATCGCAACGAACTCGTTTTCACGGAAGGTAATATCCACGCCGTTGAGCGCAGTTACCATATTTTCGCCGGAGCCGTAGTGCTTGACTATCTGTTTCAGCTGTAACAAATTTATCCATTCCTTTCGTTATTAAAAATACAGATTTAATTATACCACTAAATAAGTAAAATGTCAAGGAAAAACGGCATAAATCAGTAAACATAAGGAGGACTTGACTAATTTCTGAAAATGGGGTATAATAAAAAATGACTTATGTCAGTTACAAGAATTAATATCACAAGGAGTGTTTTTTTATGAGCGAATGTACACATGACTGCTCTTCCTGCGGAAGTGACTGCTCAAGCAGGACTGAGCCGCAGAGCCTTATCGAAAAACCAAATGCAATGAGCAATATCGGAAAGGTCATCGGAGTTGTAAGCGGCAAGGGCGGAGTCGGAAAGACTATGGTATCTTCACTTCTTGCAGTATCTCTTCAGAGAATGGGCAAGAATGTAGGTATCCTCGATGCTGATATTACAGGACCTTCCGTACCAAAGGCATTTGGTATCCACCAGAAGGCAGATGCCTGCGAATTCGGTATCATTCCTGCAAAGAGCAAAATGGGTATCGACGTGATGTCGGTAAATCTTCTTCTTGAGAACGAGAGTGACCCTGTCGTATGGAGAGGACCTGTCATTGCAGGAGTAGTTAAGCAGTTCTGGACAGACGTTATCTGGAAGGACATTGACTGCCTCGTAGTTGATATGCCTCCCGGAACAGGTGATGTACCGCTTACAGTATTTCAGTCGATACCGGTAAACGGCATCGTTATAGTAACTTCTCCGCAGGAACTCGTTTCAATGATCGTTGAGAAGGCAGTAAAAATGGCAAAGCTTATGAATATCCCGATACTTGGTATCATCGAGAATATGAGCTACTATGAATGTCCGGACTGCGGAAAGCGTCACAGCATCTACGGTGAGAGCCACATTGACGATATAGCTAAGCAGTACGATATTCCGGTACTTGCAAAGCTTCCGATCTGCACCGATCTCGCTAAACACTGCGATCAGGGTACAGTAGAGCTCTTCGAGGGCGACTGGCTTGATAAGGCAGCAGAAGAAATACTCGAAAAGTAAGAGATACAGTATATACAGCCATAAGGAGTTCATGGATTCCTTATGGCTTTTTTCAAATATAAAATATCGAATTTACAAAATAGACCTTGATTTATTGTACTATATGTAGTATAATTATAAAAATAATTATTTTCAGGAGAACAATATGAATAAGATCTTTATAATCGGAGCAATGCCGTCAGAACTTGCAGACATCCGTACTATTCTCGGAAAAAGTGATGTAAAAAACATTTCCGGATTTGATTTCTACATAAACGAATACAAGGGAAAGACTCTTATCAGTGCCTGCTGCGGTATCGCACTTGTAAACGCTGCACTCTGCACTCAGGTCGCTATCGACAATTTCTCGCCCGACTGCATTATAAATACCGGTATCGCTGGCGGCATGAACAACGATATAAAGGTTTGCGACATCGTTGTTGCAAGCGAAGTCCTCGCACATGACCTCGATCAGCATTTCCTTGTGGACTATCCGCCGTACTGCGGTATATTCAAGGCTGATGAAAGACTGATGAACATCGCAGAAAAGGTATGCGCTGAGGATGGCATAAAGACCTTCCGCGGAAGGATCGTTTCCGGACAGAGCTTCGTAACCAGCAGCGAGCTCAAAGCAAAGATAGTTGAGGCATTTTCACCTTATGCAGTTGATATGGAGAGTGCTGCGATAGGTCATTGCTGTTATCTCAATAAGATGCCGTTCGTGAATGTGCGCTGCATTTCCGACAACGCCGATGATGAAGGTGCGATGTCATTCGATGAATTCGAGAAGATAGCTGCAAAGCGTGTAGCCGAAGTGGTTCTCCGCATGACTGAACTGATCTAAAGGAGTTGAGAATATGAAAGGATTTGTATCGGCTGCAATGTCTGCTGTCTTAGCTTATAATTCGGCTGTATATTTTAACGTGTCAGCTGCTGATATTGACCCTTCAAAGTATACCCCGACATTCTCTATGACCTATACGTTACTTAAAAACCAGCTGCCATACAAGACAAACCGCTTATATATCAACAAGAATACGGATCGCTTCAAGAAAGGTTCGAGTGTTTCATTAGGAGTATTCTACCTTGATGAAAGCAAATCGACTGATGAATTAAAAGCTTCTGTACAGCCTGGAGATGCTGAGATAATTTTAGAGGATGCTGATGATCCTGTTACAAAGTACGGAAGATCGCCTTATAAAGACTTTCCGAGTGCTGATTTTATAACGATCTCAAAGGATGATGCCGAAAACATTCTCACTGTTAAGTATCCTTCTCAGAACGGAAAGGTCTTCACTCCTTACTACGATTCCACAAATAACTTGCCGATCCTGACATTTGATGTCAGGATACCTTCTGATATTTCCGAGGGCACTCACACTATTAATTTCGTGACAAAATCAATGAATGAGGAACTCTGCTGTTCATCGTCTCTGAAGCAGAATGACGGCAAGGAACGTCTGGTAGAAATGACAAAAAGCAAAAGCGATTTCAGCATTGCCGTTTCCGACCGCGCTCTCGGTGATATTGACGGCAATAAAAGATATACGCCGTCCGATGCTACAAAAGTCCTGAAAGCGTGTGCGAAGCTTGCTAAAAACGAGCCTTCCGGGCTGACTGACGGACAGTATGTTGCCGCCGATATAAACGGTGACGGAAGACTTAATACTACTGATGCGTCAGCGGTACTGCAATTCTGCGGATATGTCGGAGATGTAAATAATCTGAACGGTCCGGCGTATGACGAGGGCGTACCTTATATGGAACTCTATTGGTATAACGTCAAAGGCGGAAAATAAGTTTTATATATATGGGTGATTTATCAGTAACTTATCGGGGCAAACCTTTCTGAGGAAAGGTTCTTCCCCGGCCCCCTTTCCAAAGACTTTTATTTCGTTTTTTTCGCAATGGTATAAAAATTCCGGAAGTAATACAAACTTCCGGTTTTTCATTTTTATGTTAGTAAGTAT
>ONAI01000080.1 GCA_900315755.1 uncultured Ruminococcus sp. | reverse complement strand
TGCCGATGTTTCGTATGCTGATTTTTCTTTTGGCAGTGCGTTTACCCAGTATCTTCTGACATGGGTGAGACAGCCGCATCTCTTTGCCTTTTGCAGTGCATTGTATGCTGCATAATCGTCACATACAAGGAAACTATCAAATTCTCCAAGGAATCTGACTGCATTTTCACTTTTTCTTGTAGGGTGATAATCAAAAATGATATTACTGCGATCATTTATCTTTCCATTGCAGTATACCCACATTCTTGAATCGGTCGTTGCTTTTCTGCCTTCTTCATGCAACACCTGAAATACTGTTTCATCAGCATGGATGATCTTTTCTGATAACAGCTTTTCTTTCATATTCCGCACTATTGGAGCACACCACTTCTCAGCTGCATAGCATATCCAGTTCGACATAGTTGCTTTAAGTAATGGGATGCCTTTAGATTTGAAGTCTTTCTCCTGCCTGTGCAGTGGTACTGCCTTGCCGAACTTCTCATAAATAATATGAGCGAGGAGCTCAGGAGAACAATAGCTTCCCGGTATCATAAGCTCAGGATGTTCAGCACGTCTGATATTGCATGGTTCTGTGCTTACTTCAGGAACTGTACCGCACTTGATACACTTGTATACCTTTACTATGTGACGGCGGATATGAAATTTAGCAGGAGTGTATATCAGTTCATCGTATTTATCCTCACCGATCTACGTCATATCAGAGCCGCATTTATCACATTTAGGAGCGTCTTCTTTATGTAATACCTCTTCAACCGGCAATTCGCTCATCCATTCATCATGAGTACGCTTTTTCTTTCGCTTATGCTCGGGGACGGTAATAGTCTTATCAGTAACATGACTGTTTTTATCATCGGTCACAGGAAAGAATGAAAGCTGCATATCGCTTCCCATAATTACAGAAGTTTGCTCAGTTTTTCTTCCGAATACCTGTTTTTTCAGCCATGCAAGTTGTTCCTGCATAAGAGAAAGCCGTTCTTCAAGCACTGTAACTTTATTACGGAGCGCAGCATTTTCCTGAGCCAATGATATATCATTATTTACTGTATTCTGCTCAGACATACTGCGTTCCTCCATTTCGTTTATGATATATATATTATACCATAAAACTGCCGAAAGATCAAGAAATATCGAAGATTTTTCTTAATACAATATGCTTGGTTTCCCTTCACGGATAGCTTTAGGCTGCTCTATTTTCAATCCTTCCAGCAGCCAGCGTGTCTGCTGTGGTGTTAGAAGTAACGCTTCGGTTTCATTGCGCGGCCATTGGAATCTCCCGTTATCAAGCCGCTTATACAAAAGCAGAAATCCGTCACCTTCCCAGAGAAGTCCTTTAATGCGGTCACAGCGTCTGCCACAGAACAAAAACAATGCCGTACTATACGGATCAAGCTGTAACTGTGCTTTTACTATCATTGCAAGTCCGTCTATCGAACGTCTCAAATCGGTATATCCTGTGACGATGTATACCTGTTTATCCAATGACAGATCATTCAGCATAGTTCATTTATTAACGCAAGCAGAGTATCTGCTGAGATATCTGCCGGAAGTGATATTTGCAAGCCATTCTTCTCAATACGAATATCTGAGTTTGGTCTTGGGACAGATACAGGTACTATTGCAGGTTCGGATTCCATAAAGTGCTCCCGAACTTTGCGAAGATGATAGTAATATGTCTTGGGACTGATACCATTCTGAGCGCAGAATGCTGTTACGGTCATACCGCTTTCCTGCTGTGCTTTGATCTGCTCACTCCATTCCTGCAGCTGTATATCTCGCTTGACTGTGGTAATAGCTGTCGTTGTCTTCATTTTCGTATTTCCCCTGTGTCTAATTCAGTCTGGTTTACTCCATAGACTATTTTAGATACTCTAATTTAGTCTTTGGACTTGCTTAGACTTTATTATACATCAGATTTCTTTTTTGAGGAATACGTCGTTTATTTGACGCTTACGTTCCATATAAGTTCTAGCCCCGCTTCATCTGGTTCGGGATGAATTGTATATACACAGTTTTCGTCTCTTGCGAAGCCTGCACTTACTGCGTATCCAACTATTGTTATGACGATGAAATTGTCGCACAGACAATAAGAATATTTCTTTTTCTTCGTTGGTCAATATTTTCATAAAGATTCTCTTTATTACCACGGTATTCTCCACCGCCTTGTAGCCCTTGGTCACTGCCTTTGCGATCTTTTCATTTGTATCTGCTATCTTTGCCATTTTAATTACCTCCGTAAAGTATGGCAGGTTTTGTTTTCAATGTCTGAATTATACTGTCCGTTTGTTGCAGTAAAGTTTGAGTTTTGTTTCAGTAATATTAAAATGAGCTGATGTGTCTTGAAAGCCGAATGGATTTTTGGTATAATGATAACAAGAATAGTCAAAGGGAGTGATACTTTGAGATCTCCACACTTTGCATACCAAAAACTGCTTCACCCGTCGGGGAAAGCAGTCGTACTCATAGATATTATCGCAGCTCCGCTTGTTATCATCGCACTGGTGTTTTTATCGCCGCTGAATCCCATTTCTATAGTCGCCTATCTGTTGTCCGCCTATGCACTTGCGATCTCGGTCATGAATGCAAGACGAATCTACAGAAATATCCGAACAGCAGTCAGGGATGACAAGATCCCTTTCGTTGTGTGGTTCAAAAAAATGATGCGGAAAAACAAGTACACAGCTCTCTATTTGGAAAGCGCTGATTTTCGTGCAGAAATATCGCTGTATTCCGGGCTTACAGCAAACCTGATATTTGCCGTATTCAAGGGAGTATCGGGCGTATATTACCGATCCACATGGCTCGGCTCGGTGGGTGTGTACTATCTTGTGTTCGGTGCGATACGCTTTATGCTGATGAAGAATTACCGTGTTCATAAAAATGACGAGCGTACAAAAGACATCCGTCTGCATGAATATAGATCCGTGCGAAGCTGCGGCGTTATGATGATCCTGCTCACGCTTACCGTGACGGCATAGCATATCACATGATCGAAAAGAATGATACGAGTAATTATTCAAAGCTCGTTGCAATCGTTTCAGCAGTCTATACTTTTTATTATGTTAATGCAGTAAGACCACAGAGCATTACAATTGAGCCTGTGGGGGTCAGAATGCCTGAGATAAATGCTGAAGTACCGCTTATCGGAAAAGCAGATGATATATCTGATGTTACTGTGCAGATAAAAACTGTTGATATTCCCGAGACTGAAGTCTCAATGCACGACCTCGGAGAAGTATCTGTGCGGAAGATATCCGTGGATATTCCCGAGACTAAAGTTTCAATGCACGACCTCGGAGAAGTATCTGTGCGGAAGATATCCGTGGATATTCCCGAGACTAAAGTTTCAATGCACGATCTCGGAGAAGTATCTGTGCGGAAGATATCCGTTGATATTCCCGAGACTGAAGTCTCAATGCATGACTTCGGAGAAGTATCTGTGCGGAAGATATCCGTTGATATTCCCGAGACTGAAGTCTCAATGCATGACCTCGGAGAAGTATCTGTGCGGAAAATATCCGTGGATATTCCCGATACAGTTATAAATATCGGATATCGCTCGGCGGAGATAAGCGTAAGCAGGTCCGCTGAGGCTGTATCCGTACCGAATATACCCAAAAATGCGGATATACCTGCTGTTAATGTAAGCATTGACGCTGATATCCCGACAGTGAAACTGCATTCGGCAGTCTATTATGCTCCTGTTACTATCAAGATGAAAGAAAACGATCTGATTGCGGCAGAGATACAGCAGATAAGACCATATTCCGGGGGTTCTGTTACAAGGAAAACTGCTGAGATCAACGATGTATCCGTTCGCGGAATTACCGCGGTGAAGATCGCCGAGGTAAAAACAGACAGCAAAAAGATAGATGTTCCTCAGAGCATTTCTGTGTCACCTGTGAAAAATATAGCTGTCAATGTTGAAAAGGCAAAAATTGATCATGACTGTCCTGCGATAAAAACTGTAGAGATATCTCCTGTCACTATCAGGATGACCGACAGAATAGCTGTTCCTGAAAAACCTGATTTTTCAGGCGAGATACAGTCTATCCTTGAATCTATCGTTTAATATAGACAGATCGCTGAAAATAAACACAGGAAGAGGTGTTACTGTATGGATAATAATGGTGAGTATACTTTCCTTAACACAAAGGCTTTTGATGCTTTTATCGAACAGAAGGAATCAATTCTGCAAAGATACAACGAGATCAACTCAACATATGATGAGACAGTACGGACCCTTCTCGACAACTGGATCGGCAGGGGCGCAGATGTATTCCGCTCTGACGCCAAGAAGGTCAAGGAAAATATTTCGGGCATTTACGATGTTCTGAAACTCATGTGCGATACTCTTACCGACTGCCGTCAGGTATTCGCCGAATGTGACCATGCTCTCGGCGACTTTAACAGGAACCCCGACGCTGATTAAACGGAGTTTGTTTTGCGGACGGTTTTGATCTTAAACTATCCCGACACAAGACTCAGCTCGCGGGGGATGACAGTACCGATACTTCTTGTCGCTGTATTGGAACGCAGAAGAAATTGAAAAGGGACTTCGTATCCGTAACTGTAGTGTTCGGAGCGGAGCCCTTTATTTTTTTGCACTGTTTGACGGGTATCCGTAAATTAAAGACGTACAGTATCTGAGTACCTGACAGGATCAAGGGGATAGAAAAACATAAAATGTTGTCTTTTGTGCTGAAATAGTTGACTTTTTGTTGATAATATGGTAAAATAGCATATATTGGTCCACTGAGTCCCGAAGGGACGAGAAAGTGTATATGGAGGGAAAAAGATGAAAAACTTCTGGAAAAAGACAGCGTCAGGACTTCTTGCACTGCTGATTGTTGCGGGTGCTTCTCCTGCGTCAGCAGTAATAAAGACATTTGGATCATCTGCTTTAACTGCTTATGCTGAGGGCAGTGTTGAAGAGGACTATAATTTTACGGTGAATGAGGATGGCAATACCGTTACTATCACAAAGTGGTTAGGCTCAGACAGTGAGGTGACTGTCCCCGAAACACTGGACGGCAAGACTGTAACGGTGATAGGTACGTGGGCTTTCGCACAGATTGAGAGCATCACAAAGGTGACTCTGCCCGATACTGTCACAGAGATCGGAGACAGCGCATTCAACAGCTGTACAGCGCTTACAGATGTGGTTCTGCCGGCAGGGCTTAAAACAATAGGAAGTACCGCATTCGGAAGCTGCGGAATTACTGAGATCACTATTCCGGACGGCGTGGAGTCCATCGGCGGCAACGCCTTTTCAAGCTGTGCTCAGCTGGCTGATGTTACTATCCCCGCAAGCGTTACTACTATAGGCGAAAGTGCTTTCCGTGATACAGCATGGCTGAATGCAAAAAAGGCAGAAGATCCGATGGTTATCGTAAATAACATCATCATTGACGGATCAGCCTGCACAGGCAGCGTCACCATTCCCGAAAGTGTTGTATGCATCGGTGATATGGCATTCGCAAACTGCCGCGCATTAACCGGAGTTTATGTTCCAGGAAGCGTAAAGAGCATCGGTGCAAGTGCTTTTACCTCTTGTTCTTCGCTGAAGGATATCACTATAAATGACGGAGTTGAAAGTATCGGTCCTGATGCCTTCAGGGAATGCAGCCGTCTTACCAGAGTGACCTTTCCGGACAGCGTTGAGAGCATTGGCGGAAGTGCATTTTTCACCTGTGATAAGCTGGAATATGTAAAGCTTCCCGAGAGCCTTACCAAAATCAGCAACTCAATGTTCGTTGGCTGTTCTGCATTGAAATATGTAAACATTCCCGACAATGTCAAGGAGATAGAGGTACGAGCATTTGCTGCCTGTACGTCTTTGACAAAGCTCACTATTCCCAACGGAACAGAGAGCATAGGCATGTATGCGTTCATGAACTGTACGGGTCTAAAAATGGTAAATATTCCCGAAAGCGTAATATCCATCAGTTTCTCTGCATTTGCCAATTGCCGCAATGTGCTCATCAGAGGCGAGGCAGAATCCTACGCAGCGGAGTATTCGACCATGTACGTTGGGAATTTCATCGACACAGAGACAGCCGATGCGGAGATAAACGGTGTTTCTCTCTCCCTCAGCGATGATCTGGGACTCAACTTCGTAGTGGGTGCTGCAACAGCCGATAACAAGGACAATTACAGCATCAAGCTCTCGGGTGAGTGTGCAGAGGACAGAAAGACGCTTCCCCTTACTGCCAAGACTGTGGGAGACAAGACAGTATATTGCGCAACCGCAAGCCTTACTGCAAACAATATGCAGGAGCTCATTACTGCCGAGCTCTACAAGGGCGATGTGCTCATAGATACGGTAAGGTATGACATCCGCTCATACCTGAAAGAGCTGGAAGAGACACGCAGTGCTGCCGGAGCTTCCGATGCAGAGCTGAATATGTATTCTTCAGCACTTACCTACGGCTATGCGGCTGAGAATTATTTCAACGGCGCTTCAAACGATCTCAGCAGCCTTGATACAACAGGTGCGATAGCTAAGAGCAAGAAGAATATCGACGATCTGTATACCGTACAGAATACAAAGCAGTATTACACTTCCAATCCCCTTTATAAGCCTGATAACGAGGATGCTAAGTTCACACTGGTCCTTGACAGCAAAATGGCAGTTCGTGTCTATGTGAATGGCATGGCAGCAGGCACAAAGGATCTCTCGGGCAAGCTCACATCCGTTGCAGGAACAAAGGGCGGCAGTGATTATCCCTCATATTTTGAGATAAAGGATCTCTCACCCCTTGATCTGGGTAAAGACCAGACCATCAAGGCAGGGGACAAGACATATCAGTTCTGTCCTCTTGTATGGGCTTACCGTATGCTCTCAAACAGCAATGCCGATGTTAAGAACAAGCGCATGGCGGAGGCTGCTGCAAATTATGCATATGCCGCTTATCAGTACAAGAACGCCTGAGTTTAATAATACCAAAGGAGAATAGCAATGGAAAAATATACAGCTCCCGAAATGGAGATAATAGAGTTTGAGTCAGAGGACGTTATCGCTACAAGCGGTCCCGAGACTGATATTGCTTGATTGAATGAAAAGCAGATCACCGAGCCGGAAAA
>ONAI01000045.1 GCA_900315755.1 uncultured Ruminococcus sp. | reverse complement strand
TAAAAGCGATGGAACTGGATGCGGTAGTTCTCGCGGAACTCAAAAAAATAACGTTACTTGCACGTGAGCATCCACAGCAGTTCTATGAAATGGCAATGCTGAACGGTGAAAAGGAAGCTCAGAAACTCCGAAAAGAGTCGGAGCAGAAGAAATCAAAGCTGGAAAAACGTAACAAGGAGCTTGACAACATTATACGCTGTCTATATGAAGATAGAGTGACAGGCAGGATAACTCCTGAGCGCTACGACAGCCTCGCAGCAGGCTACGAAAAGGAGCAGTCCGAGCTGAAAGCAGAACTTTCTACACTCTCGAATCAGCTCGACAATATGAGTTTACAGGAGAAATACGTGCTTGATTTCATCGAAAAGGCGAAGGCTAACATTGAACTGAAAGAGGTTACTCTTGAAGTGCTCAGAGCGTTCATATCACGCATCGAAGTCTATGAGAAGCCTGAGAAATATTCGCGGACTTGTGGTAACACGATACTGATACGCTACACCTTCCAGACAATTCATGAGCCTGCGCCGATTCTAAAGCCGTCCGAAAACAAGTCGTTTGCACAGACAGCCCGCTAAAAGAGAAACCGAGTGGCTTATCACCACTCGGTTTACACAAGAATTTAATATTTTTCCGTTAAGGATAGCGCGCTAAGGGGAGCCCCCTTTGGCGGTTTCGTAGGATACCGAATATGTACCGTAAATTTACGGCTCGGTAGCCCACAAATTCCGCTAAGGGAAGCACTCTAAATCGATACGCTTTATTTTTTTGTCATATTTCCTTTTATTCACGGTATAAGTTAAAAGCGTTGAGTTTCATTCGTGCATCTTGCTATTTTGGTTATTATGTGTTATAATAAAATGATAACACAACTCAATCCAGATAAGGTACAGAGAGGTGATTTTTATGATATATCTGCTCGAAGACGATGCCGGTATCAGAAGCTTTGTACTGTATGCTCTTGACAGTGCCGGCTATGAGGTCGAAGGCTTTGAAGCTCCTTCCGCATTTTATGCAGCTATGGCAAAGCAACTTCCCGATCTGCTGCTGCTCGATATTATGCTCCCCGAAGAGGACGGGCTGAGTATTCTTAAAAAGCTCCGCAGCAGCAGCGAAACTTCCCTGCTTCCGGTTATAATGCTCACCGCAAAGGGAACTGAGTACGACAAGGTCACAGGTCTCGATTTAGGTGCGGATGACTACATCGCAAAGCCGTTCGGCACTATGGAACTCATTTCGAGGATCAAAGCACTCCTGAGACGTTCCAACCCCGGAAATGAAGATGCCATGACTCTTGGCGGAATCACGATATATCCGGTCAGACGTGAGGTCTATGCCGAAGGTAAAGCGGTGTCTCTCACCAAAAAGGAATACGAGCTGCTGCTGATGCTGATACGCAATAAGGGTACTGTCTTTACACGCGATGAACTCCTGAGCAAGGTGTGGGGCTACGATTTTTCCGGCGAGAGCAGAACCGTTGATGTTCACATAAGAACTCTGCGCTCGAAGCTCGGAAAATGCGGCGACATCATCGAAACAGCAAGAGGTGTCGGATATAAGGCAGGTGATCCGATGAATGACTAAGCGCATTGCCCGCAGCATAATCCTGTTATCGTGCTTTGCAGCCCTTTTCTCGACAGTCATAGTGACCGTAGTTGTAAACCGCTATTTCTCAAAGCGTATCAGAGATGAAATGATCGCCGAGACCACATTAATAGCAAGAGGTGCAGAATTCGGCGGTATCAACTATTTCAGAAAAACCGACTTCAAGGATATGCACGTCTCATGGATAGCGCATGACGGCTCGATACTCTATGACAGCATGGACGAGACTGAGAGTATGGCGGATGATCCGGATTTCATCGCCGCCATTGAAAACGGCAGTTCATCGTCCTCAGATATGTCGCTGAATATCAGCCGCTCACTGCTCAATTATTCAATGAGGATCTCCGATGGAACTGTGGTGCGTATTTCGGATGTTCATATATCATACGTTTCACAGCTTGAAAGAGTTGTAAGGATACTTCTGATATTCTTTCTGGCATCAACGGCAATATCAATGGTCACAGCAACCATTGTATCGCGCTGGATAGTACGTCCTATCAATGAAATAGACCTCGATTCACCGAAGGTATACGATTCATTCCCTGAACTCACTCCGCTTCTCGACAAGCTAAGAACACAAAACCGCATGGTCGCAAAGCAGATGTATGAACTCCGCGAGAGCCGCGAGCAGTTCAGCCTTATTACCGAAAGCATGAGCGAGGGTCTTATCGTTGCCGATCAGAAGCTTACCGTTCTCGCCTGCAACAGCGGCGCACTTCATCTGCTCGGAGTTAAAAAAAGCTGCGTAGGAAGTTCGATCTATGCCCTGAATAATTCCGAGGCATTCCGCAAATGCGTACAGAATGCAGCCGGCGGACGGCACTCAGAGATAGTCCTTTCTACCGATAAGGGCGACAGAGGGATAATCGCAAGCCCTGCAAAAGCTGCATATACAGTCAACGGTATCGTAGTATTCATCATGGACGTTACCGAAAAGCAGCAGCTTGAAACTATGCGCCGTGAATTCACTTCAAATGTAACTCATGAGCTTAAAACGCCGCTAACTACTATATACGGTATGTCTGATCTGCTTGCGAACAATATGGTAAAGCAGCCGGATGTTCCGCAGTTCGGAAGCAGCATCCGCAATGAAGCCGACCGTCTTATGAAGCTGATAAACGACATCGTATCGCTCTCAAAACTCGACGAGAACTCAGTTCCGGACGAGACTGAGGACATTGATCTCTTTGAACTCTCAGCCGAGATAATGTACCGCCTTGCACCGACGGCTTCAAAGAAAAATGTCAGCTACAATGTAACCGGCGAACACGTTATATTCAAAGGAAACCGCACTATCCTCGATGAGGTCATAACAAACCTCTGCGATAACGCTATAAAGTACAATAACGAGGGCGGAAGCTATCTTGTAAAGATCGCTCACCTGCCAAAAAGCGCTATTATAACAGTAAGCGATACAGGTATGGGAATACCGCAGCAGTCGATAGGAAGGGTTTTCGAGCGCTTCTACCGCGTTGACAAGAGCCGCTCGCGCAAGATCAAGGGAACAGGTCTCGGACTTTCTATCGTAAAGCACGGAGTTATGTACCATAACGGCAATGTCAGCTGTGAAAGCGACATCGGAAAAGGTACAGTTTTTACTATCGAGCTGCCATTATAAAAAAGCAGAATGACCTCAGTGTCACTCTGCTGAGAAATACAGCCGCCGGAGCGCTTTCCGACGGCTGTATCTTTATATATCAATGTTTTCTATTGTCCGGATGTGTGAGACTCAGCCGCCGTAACCCGGTCTGCCGGGCTGTGTGGAGCTGCCCTGTCCGCGTGTCATTGCTGTACCGCCTGATACCTTGCCTGAGACGTATACTGCCGGCTGACCGAGTGTTGAGATGTTAGTGCCGCCTGTGACCTCTGCGTTTGAATAAGCAGTTACGTTTGAATCACCGTATGCGTAGGTCAGTCTTGAACCTGTCTTACTTGATGCAAGGACTGTTCCGTCGCTTGCTGCGAATACCATCTGTGTGGACATATCGTAGCCTTTACCGCCGTTCATGCCGAGACCGCCGAATGCATAGCCGCCATTGTAGGTGATCGAATAGCCATCGCCGCTGTCGAATGAATCGCCGCCGTTTCCGAAGTAGTAGCCGCCGTTGAAGATAACAGGACCGTTGGAATCGAAGCCGTCAGCGTCATTGAAGGATGTGTTTACGGAAACGATACCGCCGTTGAGGTGCATCTCACCATATTTGCTGCTCATTCTGCCGCCTCCCGGGAATCCGCCGAAGCCTCCCTGATTGAAGCCGGTGTTATTGTTATTGCCTGAGGAATCTGCGCCGCCGGCTGAATTATAGCCGTCATCTCTTGAAACGATGTAGATGTTGCCGTTGTTCTGATAGATGTAAACAGCTTCCATACCCTCATAGCAGGCTGTTACATAGACCTCAAGGCTTGTGTAGTCAGTTCCGGCTGTTTTTCCGCCGATGTAGAGCGAAGCATCTGAATGTACAGCATCATCGGCAGAAGCGAGCTTCAGCTTGCCTGCATTGAGGACAGCATCGCCGCTGCAATGGATACAGTCATCGGAGGAATCAACTGTGATATTGCCGCCGTTGATAGTGATATTGCCCTTGCTCTGCCATGTAGTACCGGCTGCATCGTAAAGACCTACTGCCTTGATGCCCTTAGCGGAAACGTCAGTTTTATTGGAATTGCCGTCCTGCGAGCCTGAAGATGAGCCTGAAGCTGTGTATGTACTTCCTGTGCAGGTGTAGATATTGAGGTCGCCGCCGTTCATTATGAACTCCTGTTCAGCCTGAATACCGTCGCCGTAGGAATTAATGTCTATCGTACCGCCGTTTACAGTTACAGCACCGTAGGACTTGTCTGCGGATGTATCTGTGGATGTGGCTTTGATACCGTCGCCCTGAGAGGTCTTTACTGTGAGCTTGAGACCTGAGTTATCAGCAGCAGTACCGTCGGACTTCACATCATCGCCGATAGTAACGCTGTCCTTGGCGCGGATACCGTCGTCAACAGCAGTTACAGTGATATTGCCGTTATAGATCTTTATGTCGTTCTTGCAAACGATAGCATCGTCAGTATTGCCGCTTATCTCAAGAATACCGCTGCCCTTGAACTTTATGTCATCGCGGGCAAATACAGCGCCCTCAACGGTATTGACATTGCCGTCCGAATCAGTGTAGGTCTGGGTGTGGGATGTGCCGTCCGAGATAGTGTTCACAGTACCGGCTTTGGCAGTTATCTGCACCTCATCTCCTATCGAAGCGACATATATCGGAGCTGTGTTAAGGTTAGCAAGCTGTACATCATTGAGAACGAGTTCTACCTTTCCCTCCGGATAGGCAGTTTTGTCAACATCAACAGTTATCTGTGCTGTTGCACTGCTGCCTGTTACTGTAAATTTTCCCGGTTTTGTAATAGTTACTGTACCATTACTGACTGTCGCTGTATCAGCCGGAGCATCCGACTTTAATTCACTGCCGAATTCAAGGGTGTAGGTATCCTTTTCCTCCGGCTGTATATCAGGAACAGGCAGATAGCCGACAGGATCAACATTGTTGAAGGTATTAACGCTTTCTGTCAGCATGAATCTGTAAGATTCAGAAGTCTCTCCTACATTATGAACAGCGGTTGATTTATAGTTGACGTTTTCGACCGACACCTGATTTCCGACCTTCATAGAAGGATCAGACATAAGCACGTATTTGTACTTCTTTGTGAAATCAAGCTTGCCTTCCATAGTAGATACAACAAGGGTGTTGACCTTTTTCCACATACCGTCCTTGGTATTCTCAGCGTCATCTATACAGTTGAGGAGGATGACTGCCTGATTTTCGGCAGTAACTGCTGCTGCCTGTATATCGGTAGCAGTTGCAATGACCTTTCCTCCTGTGATGTTCACAGAAGCTGCTGTGAAGCCGCGATCGCCGCCTGCGATGATCTCTCCGCCGGAGATGCCGATAGATGTCTCAGCCTGAACAGCATCGTTTCCAGCCTTGATAGAAACAGTACCGCCTGTGATGCTTACAGCGTCCTTAGAGGACTTGATACCGTCGCCCTCAGCGTCGATAGTGAGAGTTCCGCTCTTTACGGTCACCGACTTCTTTGCAGCAACAGCATCGGTCTTATCAGTTGAGTTGAGAGTTTTTATATTGACAACGCCGCCGTTGATCTTGATGTCGTTATTGCATGAAACAGCCTTCTGAGTATTTGCAGTTATGCTGAGGACACCTGTACCAAGCTCGCCGCCCTTGATAGTGATGTCGTCTTTAGCCTCGATGACAGCATCATTTGTAGGAGTACCTGCTGCATCAACATAAGCAGTATCGCCGTCCGAGAGAGTATTTTCAGTGCCGTCCACGATATTGACGGAAGTGTTCTCAGAGTTTGAAACGAGTATCGCAGGAGCGCTCTTGCCTGTAATACTTGCGCCGTTGAGGAACAGCTTAACTGTATCCGGATCTGCTGCCTCATCGGGGATATTAACGCATATCTGACCGTCATCAAGAGTGCCCTCTATATAATATGAGCCTGAGTGACTGATCGTAAGAGTTGTGCCTTCAACAGCAGTATAACCGTTTGTATCGCCTTCAACTGTTATGCTGCTGCCGCTGAGAATTATCTTGACGTTATCGGTTACCGGATCAACATTCTCCTCGATCGGGAGCTTGTCGATAAGCTTGAGAGAATACTGCTGAATCAGCAGGGCATCGGTAAGATTTATGCCGTCCTTGCCGTCAACATCGCCGTTCAGCTTGCCTTCAACGGTTATCCTGTCGTTATCTGTACCGGTTACATCGTATTTTGACGGATTAAGGCAAGCCTGCATTATCATAACGGCATCAGACATATTTACCTCGCCGTCGCAATTGGCATCACCGTAATTCGGCTTTTTTTCTGCTGCCTGAGCAGCTGTAAAAGGGATCGCAGTTGCTATCATGCAGGCTGAGGATAGTCCTGCAAGAACTTTTTTAATAGCAGATCTTTTCATTTCAATTACTCCTTAAAGTTGATTCGGCTTCGCGCCTTTTTTACTATGGCATCAGTATAGCAACATTCTCTTAAAATAATCTTAAAATCAGCCAAAAACTGTATATTTTTTGTCTGCAAGAGGTGTTCCCTATATATAATAGTAAGAAATGAGCCCGCCGTGTTTTTGCTGAGTTCTGACCGATTATTGCGATTATTTTTCTATACATTTGACTTTATTTTCCAATAATAGTATCATAATACTGTGATAGTAACGTGAAATCTTACAAATATTATTTCCCTTTTAAGATAATTTTAAGAAACAGCAGGTATAATATGGTCAAACGATACGAAAGGAGCGTGAATCTCCGGAAGTACAGACTTACCGGAGGAAACTATGGCTATTAATACGTTTGCACGCAAGGAGATCAAATTCCTACTTAATATGGAACAGTATGAAGCTCTCATGGATGTTATCAGTATCTACATGAATCCGGATAAATACTGCGTCGGCGGAAAAGAATACGGCATCTACAATATCTATTACGACACCCCGGATGACTACCTCATCCGCACCTCTCTCGCAAAACCTTATTATAAGGAAAAGATAAGGCTCCGCAGCTACTATTCACCGGCTGCTCCCGATGATACTGTCTTTCTTGAGATCAAGAAAAAGATCGGCGGCATCGTTACCAAGAGAAGAGTTTCCATGACTCTTGAGGAGTCCGACAGATATTTTGCCGACCGCTCAAAGCCGGAATCCTCAAAGTATATCACTCAGCAGGTCTTCCGCGAGCTCGATGTATTCCTCAGCAACTACCCTATCGAACCGAAGCAGTACATAAGCTATCAGCGCGAGGCTTTCTTCGGTAAGGATAACAGCGATTTTCGTCTTACATTTGACAGAAAGATCACAGAACGCCGCTTCGATCTCTCCCTCGGAAACGAAAGCTACGGCAATTACATCATCGGTGCGGATCAGAGACTTATGGAGATCAAGGTCTCGGACGCTATGCCCGACTGGCTTGTAAGAAAGCTCTCAGAGCTCGGTATCTACAAGACCAGCTTCTCTAAATACGGAATGGCTTATCAGAACTTCGTAAAGGAAAACATCGGAGACCATAAGCAGATCTACGTATCCGGCATATCTATCATCAATAATAATATCTTAATGAACAGGAGTGTTTGATTTATGTTCCCAAACGGATTCTTCGGAAATGTTTTGTCAAAATATGAGGACGGCGTTGCCGTAAGCGAAAAGATAACCGGCAAGGATTTCTTCATCTGCTTATGTGCAGCACTGCTGATAGGCTTCCTCATTTCAATGGTATATATCCTCTCACACCGCAAGGAAGGCTATTCACAGAGCTATGTCATGACCATGATAATGCTCCCTTCGATCGTATGTATAATACTTCTCACCATAAATTCACTTGCCGGCGCACTCAGTGTTGCAGGCGCATTCAGTCTCGTAAGATTCAGGAGCGTCGCCGGTGATCCGAAGGATATATCGTTCATATTCTTCGCAATGGCAGCCGGAGTTGCCTGCGGTGTAGGATATGTAGGCTTCGGTATTTGCTTCTTCGCTGTGCTCGGTATCGTTATGTACGTCCTCTCAGCAGCTGATTTCGGCAGAAGCGCAGTAAATCACATGACATTAAAAATAACTATACCGGAAGACCTCGATTATCAGGGCGTTTTCGATCCTGTCCTCAGCAAATATACACAGTTCCACAAGCTCAGAAGAGTTAAGACCACAAACTTCGGTACTCTTTTTGAACTCATTTACAGCGTTGAGGTCAAGGAAGACATCAACCAGAAGGCTTTCCTCGATGAACTCCGCGCTCTCAACGGCAATATGACTATCAATCTCGTGTTCTTCAGATACGACGATAAGATATATGAATCCTGAGTAGTATGAATGAAAAAGGCAACGAGCCGCCGCATAGTGTCATAGCTGTGCAAAAAAGCGGCTCGCTGTCTTTATATCGGTTAAAGGAGATGTTTATTATGAAATACCGCAAGGCAATAGCATTTATGTCCGCACTGATGCTCATGGCATCAGCTTTCTCATGCGGAAAGAGTGATTCCGGTTCTGACAGCGCAGTTCAGGACGCTGTTTCGACTGAGAACGTTTCATCCACAGATACCTCAAAGGACTCCTCAAAGCAGAAAACTACCGGAACTACCTCTGCGAAGTCCGACAGTTCCAAGACTACAACTACCACAAGCACCTCATCCGCTGACACGACCGATACAAGCAATAGTGCGTCCGGAGGCTCTTCAAACTCAGGCGGCAGTTCGTCCGGCAGAAACAGCAGCAATTCTTCATCTCAGAACAAGTCCTCGTCCGGCCCGGACAGCGGCTCATCATCCGGCAGCAGCTCCGGCGGAAGTTCGGGAACAAACTCAGGAAGCAGTTCTTCCTCAGGCAGCGGAAGTTCATCCGGAAGCGGAAGTTCATCCGGAAGCGGAAGCTCCGGCAGCAGCAGCTCTTCATCCGGTTCAGGAAACAGCTCCAAGGGAGTCGAGCCCGAACCTGTTACAACTCCGTCCTCATCCGACCTCAAGGACGACGAGATCAAGACCTACACCGCTGAGGTGAAACTCGGCAGCTCAACGACCTTCACCGGCGATAATGTAAGCGTATCAGGCTCGACCGTAAAGATAACCGGTGCCGGCGACTACATATTTACAGGCAAGCTCAGCGACGGTCAGATATACGTTGACGCTGATACCGAGGACAAGGTAACTCTCGTTCTCAACGGCGTTGACATCAACTGCAACTATGGTCCGGCGATACTTATAAACCAATCCAAGAAGTGTACTGTCAAGGTCAAGGAGGGCTCAGTGAACAATCTCTCCGACAGCGTCAAGGACAAAGCCTATGACGGCGTTATCTTCTCAAACGATACTATCAGGATCAAGGGCAAGGGAACGCTCAATATCAATGCCGGAAACGCTCACGGCATCGCCAGCGATGATGACGTTATCTTCGAGAACAGCGTCTGCAATATAACCTCCAACAAATCCGGTATACACGCCAACGACAATATCACCATAAGCGGCGGCACACTCAGTATCACAGCCGGTTCAAACGGTCTCAAATCGAAGGACTCCATCACCATCAGCGGCGGTACTTCCTTCATAACAGGCGGCAAAAAGGACAGCAACAGTGCTATCTACGCTGCCGGCGCTTTCGATTACACGGACGGCATCCTCTGCGCTGCCGGAAATGCTGTCACCGCACCGACAAGCTCAGCTTACCCGTATGCGGTGGTGGAGTTCGCCGAAGCTGTTTCATCGGGTACACAGGTATCCTTCCTCATCAACGGCGACCAGAAAGCTTCTTTCGCCCCCAAAGAGGACTATCGCAGAGTTATACTCCTCACACCGGAGGCTTCTTCCGGCAGCAAACTTACAGTACGTTTAGGCGATGTCACAAAGGGAGAATTCACGCTCTCATCCGGAAGCAATACGTGCAAAGTTGGTTGAATTTGAATTGTGTATAATTTGTAAATCAGAATATATATATTACTTATTTACAATAAGTTAACACAAAATCTCTTAAAAATTTGTTCAAAAATGCACTTTTGTGCATTTGTGTATTCTTTTGTATATTGAAATATTCATATCTCCGTAATATAATATATATAGCGATGGAGTTATAGGTGTTCAGTATCAAGTACCCTCCCCTCTCATGTGCTTGATACTGAATATTTGTTCATCGTACGCCATAGAAATAGTTTTGTCAACAAATAAAACTAACCCCTTTCATTTGTAATTTTTTCATGTTTTCTATTCTCAATCATTTATTTTAACTTAACTTCACAGCGATTCACAGTGCTAAACGGCTTTGCCGTTTGAATCGCCGCCTTCCTTCCTCAAGGAAGGAATTTTTTTACCATTAAAAATTTGCAAACAAAATTATATAATCCGCTTGACAAATTATATTTTGTGTGGTATTATAAATTCAAAGGAAATTATCCATCCAAGTGAGGTGATCCCATTGAAAAAAAGCGTTTACAGTCTCGTCCTCATGGACGATGTCATCAAAGCCGTCGACCGCGAGGCTTACAAACGCGGTACAAGCCGCTCGAACCTCATCAACCAGATACTCGCAGAGCAGCTTTCCTGCGTCACACCGGAAATGCGTATGCGCGAGATTTTCGGCTCGGTCGCTGAGCTGGTCAGCAGCAGTTTCCACATACAGCAGCAGCGCTCCGCTTCCCTTATGACGCTGCGCACCGCCCTCGAATACAAGTACCGCCCGACTATCAACTATAAGGTCGAACTCGAACGAGTACCCTCAGAGTACATCGGAACTCTCAGGGTGCAGATCCGCACACAGAGCAGCGTACTGAAAGGTCTGTTCAACAGCTTCTTCACCTACCGCGCCGGACTTGAAAGCTCTGCGCTCGCCGCCCTCGGCAGGGACGATTACCTCTGCGAGCTCTCGGACGGCTGCTTCTCACGCAGACTTATCAACCCTTCTCTTGACCCCGAACAGACCGGCGAGGCGATAAGCTGCTACGTCAAAGACCTCGACAGGTCCGTGCAGACCTACTTCGCTGCACCGCATGACTTCCAGCGCTATGCTCCCGAACTCGCAAAGGATTACACCGCGATGCTCGAAAGATTCATATTGTAGTACCTACGACACATACACACACAGCTATTGATAAGGAGGCTTTTTTATGAATACTGAAAAATACACAAAACAAACCGTCGCTTCTATTATAAAAGCGCAGAATATCGCCGTTATGAACTCAAACCAGATCGTTGAACCGCTGCACATCCTCGCAGGACTTCTCAAGCAGGAAAACGGTCTTATCCCGCAGCTTCTCAAAAAAATGAACATCGACACCGATATGTTCGAGGCTGAGACCGACAAGAAACTCGGTGCGCTGCCAAAGGTCACCGGCAGCGGCAGAAGCAGCAATGTAGGCATTTCCGGCGATACCGACCGTATGCTCATGACCGCCGAAAAGATCGCAGAAAATATGAAGGACGAATACGTCTCAGTTGAGCACGTTTTCCTCGCTATCCTCGGCTGCAAGAACAAGGACACCGATGCGCTCCTCAAAGCCTTTAACATCTCTCAGGATGCTTTCCTCAATGCACTTATGTCTGTCCGAGGCAACACAAGAGTTACAAGCGAGAATCCCGAAGAGACCTACGATGTACTCACAAAATACGGTCAGGAGCTTGTCGGACTTGCCATGAGAAACAAGCTCGATCCGGTCATCGGACGTGACAGCGAAATAAGAAACGTCATCCGCATACTTTCACGCAAAACCAAGAACAACCCAGTCCTCATAGGCGAGCCGGGTGTCGGAAAGACCGCCATAGCTGAGGGACTTGCACTCCGTATCGTTGCCGGAGATGTACCGGATTCCCTCAAAGACCGCAAGATATTCTCGCTCGACCTCGGAGCACTCGTTGCCGGTGCTAAGTACCGCGGCGAATTCGAGGAACGTCTCAAAGCCGTGCTGAACGAGATCAAGAACAGCAACGGTCAGATAATCCTCTTCATTGATGAGCTCCACACCATAGTCGGTGCAGGCAAGACCGACGGCGCTATGGACGCAGGAAACCTCCTCAAACCTATGCTTGCAAGAGGAGAGCTCCACTGCATCGGTGCAACTACCCTCAACGAGTACCGCCAGTACATTGAAAAAGATCCGGCGCTCGAAAGACGTTTCCAGCCGGTAATGGTCGATGAGCCGACTGTCGAGGACACTATCTCTATCCTCCGCGGACTCAAAGAACGCTATGAGGTTTTCCACGGCGTAAAAATACACGATAACGCACTCATTTCGGCAGCAGTTCTCTCGAACCGCTACATCTCCGACCGTTTTCTGCCGGATAAGGCTATCGACCTCATAGACGAAGCCTGCGCTACGATACGTACAGAAATGGACTCCATGCCTACCGAAATGGACGAGATCTCACGCAAGATAATCCAGCTCGAGATCGAGGAAGCCGCTCTCAAAAAGGAAAACGACAGCATCTCAAAAGAACACCTCGTTGAGATACAGCAGGAACTCTCGGAGCTCCGCGATAAATTCAATTCGATGAAGGCTAAGTGGGAGAACGAAAAGACCGACATCTCCGAAGTACGCAAGCTGCGTGAAGAGATCGAGCGTCTCGGCGGCGAGATCGACAAGGCTGAGCGTGAATACGACCTCAACAAGGCTGCCGAGCTGAAATACGGCAGACTCCCCGCACTTCAGAAACAGCTCTCAGAGCTTGAACAGAAAGCCGAACAGGACATCGCCGGCGACCGTCTGCTGCGAGACAAGGTAACTGATGAAGAGGTCGCAAAGATAGTCTGCCGCTGGACCGGTATACCGGTATCGAAGCTTATGGAAGGCGAAAAGGAAAAGATACTCGGTCTTGAAAAGCTGCTGCACAAGCGCGTTATAGGTCAGGACGAGGCTGTAACAAAGGTAAGTGAGGCTATACTGCGTTCACGCGCCGGCATACAAGACCCGAACCGTCCGATAGGCTCGTTCCTCTTCCTCGGACCTACCGGCGTCGGCAAGACGGAACTCGCAAAGGCACTCTCCGAGATACTCTTCGATGACGAGAAAAATATAATCCGTATCGACATGAGCGAATACATGGAAAAGCACAGCGTGAGCAGACTTATCGGAGCGCCTCCCGGATATGTCGGCTATGACGAGGGCGGTCAGCTTACGGAAGCAGTCCGCAGAAAGCCTTACTCGGTAGTCCTCTTCGACGAGGTAGAAAAGGCGCATCCGGACGTTTTCAATGTCCTTCTGCAAGTCCTCGATGACGGACGTATCACCGATTCTCAGGGACGCACTGTCGATTTCAAGAATACTATCATCATCCTCACATCAAACCTCGGCTCGCACTTCATCCTCGACGGTATCGACTCCGACGGCAACATCACCGATGATGCAAGAAAAAGCGTTGATTCACTGCTGAAGCAGCAGTTCCGTCCGGAATTCCTCAACCGTCTCGATGAGATAATCTTCTACAAGCCGCTCACAAAGAATAATATCATGAAGATAGTCGATCTCATGCTCGCTGATCTCCAGAAGCGTCTCGATGACAAACACCTGCGCTTGAATGTTTCCGATGAGGCAAAGAACTACATCATCGAGCGCGGTTATGATCCTAACTTCGGCGCACGTCCGCTCAGAAGATTCATCCAGAGCCGTCTTGAAACTCTCGTTGCAAAGGAGATAATCTCCAGCGATCTTTCCGCCGGCGACACTATCAATATCGGAGTCGAGAACGATTCCCTTACTGTTATCTGATTGCACCAAAGCCGTTACTTCCCTATTTTACGCCGGTCAAAAACAGCCGGAGCAGTCGTTTTTATTGATATTTTCCATAAAAATCTCGCTGTATATAGCCTGATATAGGTCGTTTTGTCATTTTTTTCGCATTTCCTTGACAAATCGGTGCAAAGGGTATATAATTCAATTGTAAATTCTTATATATGGAGGAAATCATTATGACAAAGACTGAACTTATCGGCGTTGTTGCTGAAAAGACCGAATTCACCAAGAAGAATGCCGAGATCGCTGTTAACGCAGTTATTTCTGCTATCACAGACTCTCTTTCTAAGGGTGAAAAGGTTTCTATCGTTGGCTTCGGTACATTTGAAGTTCGCGACAGAAAGGCTAAGCAGGTTAAGAATCCTCAGACAGGCAAAATGATGACTGCTCCTGCTTCAAAGGCTCCGGCTTTCAAGGCTGGTCAGGCTCTGAAGAACGCAGTTAACAAGAAGTAATTTTAAGGAGGTCAATATCATGGCTGAAACAAAAAAGCTCGTAGAAGCTAAGGCTGAAGATAAGGCTGCTGCTCCTGCTGCTGAAAAGAAGACAGCTGCTAAGAAGCCGGCTGCTAAGAAGACTGCTGCTCCGAAGAAGGCTGCTGAAAAGAAAACAACTGCTAAGGCTGCTGCTTCCGAGAACGTTTACGTTGAATACCTCGGTGCTCAGATCACTTCACAGGATCTCATCAAGAAAGCTAAGTCAGCTTCTGGTGTAAAGTCTCCTAAGGTAGTTAACGTTTATGTTAAGCCTGAGGACAACATGGTTTACTTTGTTGTTGACAATAACGCAGGCAGCTTCCCGCTCGTTGACTGATCCAATATAGAAGTGCCGTTAAGGTGCTTCCCTTATTAACAAACAAAATACCGGATCTCAGATTTGAGATCCGGTTATTTTTTTGCAGCTTATTCAGCTGCGCTTTCTGCTTCAAGTCTTTTTTTGTGCATAAGAAGTACGATCGCCGTACCTGTCAGAAGTACGATAGTTGTGGCGATACTTCCCTCAATACCGAACTCACCGCCGGTAAGAAAGGCGTGTGAGCTGTTCTGGGATGTCCTGAATATCGACTCGGACTGTCCGCTTCCGCTGACGCTGATACCGTAGAGATTGCCCTGCGTGAAATTCCACACCGAGTGTATTCCGCAAACGCCCCAGATGTTGTCGAAATGGATCATATAGACCGCCGCAAAAACTCCGTAAAGTATGAGGTTAGTCATAGCGAGCGGCGATATTCCGGGATTTGCCGCATGAGCAAGTCCGAATGCGACCGAACTTATCCCTATCGCAAGGTAAGGCGAATGACTTCCGCCGACAGAGGTCATAAGATAGCCGCGGAAGATGAATTCCTCGCTCATTCCCTGCACCAGAAATCCCACGAAATACATAAGTATGAGCAATTTGCTGCTATCCTTAACGTATGAGAGTTTATTCGCACCGAAAAGCAATGTCAGAAGCACTATCGCCGACATCATTGCCGCTCCCATGAAAAGTCCTGAGACATAGTGCAGTGCTGCTCTGCGCTTGCGGCAGCCCATTGACGTTACCTTACGCATCTCAAAAAACCGGCAGTAGAACAGGCTTATCACCGTACCGAATCCCGTACTCAGCAGTGTCGGTATCATGACATTTGGTTTCATCGCAACTTCCGTAGCAATGGTCATCGACTGCTTGAATGTGAGCTCCTTATCGGAATCGAGAAATCCCTGATCGCGCAGAGCCTCTTCCATAGGCTTTGACGAAACGATCGCAGGTATAATTGATTCGGCAACGTATATCACAAGGAATACCGCCAGAAAAGCCATTATCAGCTTCCAGAGCTGCTTTGGTGCGTGTGACTTCGAGGATTCCCTGAACATATTGCAATTCAGATCTATCATATCAATTCTCCTGAAAATGTTTTAGTCTTCCGAAACAGTTATCTTCACTCTTGTTCCGTACGGCACCTTGCTTCCGGCAGCAATACTCTGCTTTGTGACCTTGCCCTTATCGCCTTCGTTCTCAACGGTAAGGCCTGCCTTTGCAAGCTTCTCACGCGCTTCATCGAGAGTATTTCCGCTTACATCCGGAACAGTAGTGTTGTCCTGAGACTTCTTTCCCTGCGAGATCACAAGCGTTATCTCAGTGCCATCAGAGGCTTTGACTCCGCCCTCGATGCTCTGTGAGATGATATGATCCTTTGCAAC
>ONAI01000063.1:904-12273 GCA_900315755.1 uncultured Ruminococcus sp. | reverse complement strand
TGATGCTCAGTCGAGACGCGAATATATCCTATCTTGCCCATTACCAGGCACCTCCGCAGCAACTCTCATACAGGCTTTCTCCGCACATATACTTCACGTCACGAAGAGCCTCATGGAGCAGGTTCGTATCCATAAGCATCTCCTCAATTTCATCGCAGGTATATCCGTATTCAAGTAAGGGTTCAGAGATAATCGATATTCTGCTTGAAAGTCTCTACAGCTTTAAGCAGTGTCATCCTTACGATAAATATACAGTCATAATTGATGAGGCTCAGGATCTATACTTGCACGAAAAAGGTGCTGTCAATACTCTGCTCCGCAAGGGTGGCAAACACGGTGTAACAATGCTCCTCGCTTCTCAGTCCTATCCTGACCCGACTACTCCGTTCGGTAAGGTAGTCGGCAACTGTGGCAGAGTCCGTGGATATCGTTCAAAGGGTGATGATCTTGCCCGTTATGCTGATCGCTTCATCTGCGACAAGCATGAAGCAGATACGCTTCAGCAAGGTAACTGTTACGACAATGGTCCATTTTACAGTCGTTATCGTGGTGAGAACGTGATAAAAACGCTCAAGGGCAAGACTGTTGAATTTGCACTTGATAATGATAAGAATGATGAAGAGCAGCCTTGCGGCTGCTCACAGGGAGGTGATTAAATGTCAAAGAAAACTCAAAGAATTACACTATACAAGCGTATCTGGTGTAAGGTTCGCTATTGGCAGGCACTGAAAGATGTCAGTGATGCAGAGCTTGCATCTTATTTGCAAGTCGGAGAGAGAACGCTGCATGAGTACGATAAGTCGGCAGAAAACATAACGCTTGGAAGAGTGGACAACCTACTCTATGTCACAGGTATGGACTTCAACGACCTGATGGCATTGTAAGTACCCCTCTTTACATTTTCAGCAGAAGGTGGTATAATGACTGTAAGCATTGTACCACCCTTCTATTAAGAAAGGTGGTCAAACATGAAACCTAAAAAACTTGCTTCTGGCAATTATCGTGTACAACTCATTGTTGGGAAAGATGAAAACGGTAAGCGCATTGTGAAGTCATTTACTGCTGAATCTGAATGGCAGGCTATGAAAATGGCTGAGGATTATAAGAAACTAAATGTTGATATCCAACCAGCCAAGATATCAGTTAGAGAAGCTATTAACGCCTATATTGACTCAAAACGATATGTTATTGCTCCTACTACACTTTACGGGTATGAATCCCTTGCAAAAAACCGATTACTTGCTATACAGGGATACACGCTCACTGACCTTAAGACCATCGACATTCAAAGAGCCATCAACATAGATGCTGATCAAGGCATGAGTTATAAGACCATCAAATCTGCATATGCTCTTATCAGAAGTGTTGCATTGCTATTTGAGGTTGAGCTTCCATCAATCCGTAAACTTAGGTTGCCTCCGAAAACGGTGAAGGATGAGCTCCCTCCACTTGATAAAGTGCTTAATGTGATAATAGGTTCAAGTGTTGAACTGCCGTGCCTTCTCTCGGTGTGGTGTGGAGGAATGCGAATATCAGAAGTTCGTGGGCTTAAATATAGTGATATCTATGAAGAAGATGGCAGTAGATACATACATGTCAGACGTGCGAGGGTATGTATTAACGGACATGATGTAGTTGAAAACCGCAACAAGACAGAGCAGTCTACTCGAGATATACCTATCCCCGACTATATCTACAACCTCATCCAGCGAATACCTCATAAAAATAAAGATGACTTCATTATCAGCGATAACTATGGTGCCTTGAAACGTCGTTATGACCGACTCCTCAAGAAACACGGCTTGAAAATGACTTTCCACGACCTTCGTGCCCAGTTTGCAACTACTATGAACGGGCTTGGAGTTGAGAAGGAGGTCCTTGAAAAGCTCGGAGGATGGGCTAACTCAAAAGTCCTTGACAGTGTATACATAAGGACTCCTAAGCAGCGGATCCGAGATAGTCTTAAGGTGTTCGATGATTATATGTACGGAGTAATCAGAGATACACGCACTAAGAAAACGGGCGATGTAGCATAATTATTGCAGTCACACAAAAGTCACACGAGTATGATTTGACGATTGTTTTTTACCGAAATATAGGCAAAATCAAAGCATTGAGCTATTTGGTTCAAGTCCTTCTGCCCCTGCCAGAACGATAAAGCCTGTAGAAAACAGTTATAACTGCAAATATGCAGTCGCGTGTGAAGAATTTACAGGCGCTTTTTACACGTTTTCACACGAAATTCACACGACATAAAGGTGGTATAAACGTTAAAACAGCTTACCCCATGCAAGGGCAAGCTGTACAATCTTATTTATTATAAAGCCTGTAGTAGCATGACCTAGAGATACCAAGTTCTCTTATAGCTTCTACAGGCTTTATTTTTCCACTGTGAACTTCAGCTAATACTTCCTGCCAGTTATCAGGCAGAGGCTTAGCAGGACGTCCGAATTTAACGTCCCGCTTCTTTGCAGCCTCTATAAGGTGTGCGAGGGCGAAAAGGGACTTTTCGTTTCCATGCCTTCTACATCTTACACCAACAGCAGCGGCGAAACAAAGTATCGTGATACCTTTCATCCCATTACCAAGGGATCTCGTGAGGCTCTGACTCAGGCAGTGCTGGATAAGTACGACGAGGCACTTTCTCAGTCTCAGGACGAAGGTATCGAGATAGATGTGGAACAGGTTATAAAAGAAAGCTTTGTGGCGAAACATATTATTGGACCTGCCACAATCACGATAGGAGCTCAGAAAACTGTGAAACCAAGCCCATATTAGAGAATACATTAAAGCATGCATTCATATCAATGTGCAATAAACTTATACTACACTAAGGCTGGATATAGCGGTTTTGCTTTCGGACGTATCATTATTCCTTCAGGCTGTTCGTATTCCTGCCTGACCTGTGCAAGTATCATCTGCTCAGCAAGTAATATATCTTCCTCCGGCTTGCCGCCGGAGTAGTTTTCGTATTGAACTTAAGAATTTTAAAGATACAAAGTAGGGAATATTGATATCTCCAATGACTTCAACAAGACCAGCATTCCCGTCGTTATCCAGAACCTTAAATCTGTCACCGACTTTGAAATGAAGCCCCTCATTGCTAAGAAGACTGTAACTGATTATTGACAATTATGGTTGTATCTGATATAATGCTCTCAGAAGTCTTTCGGAATACTATGGGAGTGCCGCATGGAAACGTGATTTTGCTGCTGATGAGGCAGGACTCCTACCGCAGGATCTTAAACGAGGTGTGCTTTCAGAGGACGGAGTATATGATCTCATTGAACGTTATAATGACAAATTTAAGTGATTGTGAATTAAGAATTTTATTATTGGTCAAAACAGTTTAGAATATCATTTAACTATAACGGCGTGGGAGCAGAAGGTTAACATTCTGAAATTTCCTATATAATACGTCAAAAAGTCAAGAGATTTTCGCTCAGGAATAACATTTTTATTAAAAATCCGGCAAAAAATGAAAAATTCATCATTTATTCATTGATTTTTTTCTTAATATGTTATATAATAAGAAAAATAAAGTTTGGATGTATTCGGAGCTTAATATAACGTTGCAATTGCAGCAAGTTCAGAAAGGTTGTGAATTTATGTATAATATAGTAGTTCTCAGCGATAATGGTGATCGCCTTAAAGCAGCACTTCCGGAAACGGAAAATCTTTCTTACAGCTTTACTATGTCACCTGATGTTAAGCCTGATACTGAATGTGTTTTGGTATCACAGGATTATTCCGGGGCTGAGATAGATAATATTGTGAAAACGTTCAAAAAACGCGGTATACCGTGTGCTGTTGCAACAATTGACGGCTCTGAAAAGAATAAGTCAGAGCTTCTCAGCAAGGGAATAACGGATATTATTGTATTGCCTATGTCTGATGAACTTCTTGTCAAGGAGCTTACAGCCATAATTTCCTCTCAGAGAATAGGCTCGGACGATGGATTCGAGATGTTTGCGAAGGTTGCTGCTCTTGATGATCAGAAGGGCGCATTTGTCGTGCATGAGTCAAACTTTACTAATCTTTACAGGTTCGTGAAGCGTCTGACAAATCGTATGGAAAAGCCAGCGTATCTTGTTAAGTTTACTTTCAGTAGTCCTGATAAGGGAACGATAGAGCCTGGAGCTCTTGAGGAAGCTTTCCTGATAATAAAGATGTGTCTGCGCCGTGGAGATATTGTTTCCATATATGGCAACAGTCTTCTTGCTATACTTATAGGTGCTGATGCTGAAGGTGCTAAGACAGCATCACAGCGTATTGTTGATACATATCAGGGCTTTGGCTGCTACAATATGTATGATATGGCGTATGATATGCAGGAAATAAAGTAAAATTGCGTTAATGTAAGCGGCAGGCAGTGTTGAACTGTCTGCCATTTATTATTTTAAAAGAAAAAGTCTGTATGAATTTATTTATTGCTTGACTTTTCGGGTGAAAAAGGTTATAATAAATTTGTATAACACTATTGCTGTGTATTATAGTAATTGATCATTACTGATACAGAAAATGGATATTGCCGAAGATTTAATATTTAATGATCACTGAAAATATGCAGTTCTTCCGGGCAGCTGTATATAAGAGGGGAAAAATGAAACACAAAACTTCAGAGATACTTACGATGCTTCATCAGGAGCATATAGCAGCACATATGAAAAATCTTCCGGAAGCGCAGCAGCTTTCAATGGTGAAGCAGATCGAGGATCTTGATTTTTCAGTGTTAAGTGCTGATGAAACAAATGAGGAACGCGGCAGGTTTGAGCCGTTGTTTGCTAAAACTCTCAGTGAAATTCAAAGTGGCAGTGACCGTTACACTGAAATAGGCATCAAAGCGATCAAAGAGGGAAAAGTCGGAGCTGTATTGCTTGCCGGAGGACAGGGAAGCAGACTTGGATTTGATCATCCAAAGGGAATGTTCAATATCGGTGTTGAACGTGAACTCTATATTTTTGAGTGCCTTATAAATAATCTTCTTGATGTTACAAGGATGTCAGGGGCTTATATACCTCTTTTCATTATGACAAGTGCTGAGAATAACAAGGAGACAAGGGAATTCTTCGAGAAGCATAATTATTTTGGTTACAGCAGCGAGAATGTGTGGTTTTTTATACAGGAACAGCTTCCGACAGTAGATACCAACGGTAAGCTTATGCTTGCTGATAATGGAAAAATACTGACCGCTCCGAACGGAAACGGCGGCTGGTACGCTTCAATGGCAAAGACCGGTATGCTCAAAGCTGTTCAGGATGCCAAGATAGAGTGGCTGAACGTATTTGCAGTTGATAATGTTTTGCAGCGTATAGCAGATCCTTGTTTTATCGGTGCGGTGATAGATTCCGGCAAGGTGTCGGGAGCAAAGGTCGTAGCGAAAGCAGCTCCGGAAGAGAAGGTCGGCGTATTGTGCCTTGAAGACGGCAAGCCGTCTATCGTTGAGTACTATGAGATGACTGATGAGATGCTCAACAGCCGCGAAGCTGATGGTACACTTTCATATAATTACGGAGTGATACTGAATTATCTGTTCCGTGTGGACAAGCTTAATAAGACTCTTTCAGTCAAGCTTCCGCTTCATCGTGCTTTCAAGAAGATTAAATATATGGACGAATCCGGCAGGATCGTAGTGCCGGAAGAGCCGAATGCCTATAAATTTGAAACGCTCGTACTGGATATGGTAAAGCTTCAGGATAACTGTCTAGCGTATGAGGTGGACAGAAGCAAGGAATTTGCACCGGTAAAGAACAAAAATGGTGTGGATTCAGTTGATACAGCGCGTGATCTGCTTCGTTTGAACGGTATCGAACTGTAATCGGAAAGTTGTTGAATAATGCTCGTTCTTGACATTAGTCTGATTGTATTAAAAAAATAGTTGATTACCGAGCCTGAAATTTTGGGCTCGGTAGTTTTATGTCACGATTCCGGCAGAGTGGTCTCTCTTTGTCCGGTTTTTTTATTTTTCAAGCGGATACGTCGATTTGCACAAACTGACAACTGATCGTTGTGCAATGCTACAAAATAAGTGGGAAATGTCACAGAAAAATTGAAATTCCCTTTATTTGGAATGTATATAGTGATATAATTATTATATATATAATATGTATAGGTTGGAGTTAATATGAAAAAGAATATGGCGCAGCCTGAATACCGTGCATTATTCGCAAAAGTGCTGATCTGTGCGGTGTTTGTAGTTCCTTTTATAGTAAGGCTGCATATCATGAATATCAGCGGCAGTTCTGCTGAAATATTCAGCAGTAACGGAGGCAAAACTCAGGATTGGTTCCTATACTGCAAGGAATTAGCTGTAATGCTCATCGCTGTCGGATGTATATCTGCTTTCATAGGCGGACGCATTTTTCCGGATGAGCCGTACAGGAAAAGTCCGGTACTGAGCAGGAAAGTACTGTTTCCGGCAGGATGTATGGGAGTGTATCTGCTGTTCGCTGTTGTCTCAGCAATATTTTCTCATGAACGTGAGGTGACGCTCTGGGGAAGTGTTACAGAATATGAGGGAATAATAGCGCTCGGTGCGTATGCTATACTTTTTTTGGCAGGTTATAATTACATAAATGAGGATAAACAGGAGCGCTTTTACAGACAGGCATTTTTCGTACTAATAAGCGTGATCTCGGTGCTGGCAGCATTTGAATATTTTTATAAGCCGCTGCTTGAACTTCCGTTCATGAAATACATTATAGCGCCTTCAGAATACAGGGAAGCTGCCGAGAGCCTGAAAATAAGAAACACCTTCCGCGAATCGGTGCTTATGTTTTACAATTCCAATTATCTTGGCGGATTCTGTACTATCATCTTTCCGGTTTCGCTTTACTATGTTTCAGCCTCGAAGGGCTTAAAAATGCTTGGCACATCGTTAGTATCGATATTGTGTTTGTTTGCTGTGCTATCGTCAAACTCCACTGCTGCGTTCTATACAGCAGTGATAGAAGCGACGTTTGTTATAGCTTTTCTGGCAGTAAAGAAGAAATTTGAGGCAAGAAAAGCAGCTTCATATGGATGTATTATTTTAGCAGGCATAATCATTGCAGGAGCAGCTTCCGACGTTAATATCATCAGCACAATACGCGATAAAGCAAGCAACTCAGGAGCTTTTTCCGGCAAGGAAACTGCATTTGTGCCGGATAGCATAAGCTTTGAGGATTACAGTATAAGGATCAGGGGAGAGGGTGCAGAGTATCTTATTCATCTTCCCGTTGCCTCAGGTGAAAAGCTGAATGTCACCAATGAAGGTCCGACTGATGTTGACATTGTTACGAATGATTACAACAGCGTTTCAGTTAGGGATAATACAAACGGAAAGAAGATAGACCTGTATCTCCTTGAAGGTATTCTTCACATGAATCTCGGCTACAAGGAGAGTATTGATTTTGCTGTTACTACCAAGGGAATGAGAATGGTCGTTCAGAACGCAGCACTGCTTCCGGAAGTGCCGAGCGCTCATTTTAACGGCACATCCTATGAGAAATACTACAATGCATTCACCGGACGCGGCTATATATGGCTGAATTCGCTGCCGATACTCAAAAAGACTATAATCATTGGCAGGGGAGCAGGAAATTTCCCGTTCGAGTTTGTACAGAACGATGTCTGCGGACTTTACAGAACTCATGGTACAGCAAAGATAATCACTGACAAACCGCATAACTGGTATTTGCAGATAGCCATTACCTGCGGAATACCGGCATTGATAGCAGTGCTGGCACTGTTTGTAACATTTATATTCAAAGGTGGAAAGACTCTTTTCGCTGCAAAAGATACTGATATGTTCGGATTATGCCTTTATACCGGTCTCTGCGGCTTCATGCTCATGGGCATGGTGAATGACAGTATCATTACTGTGAATCCGTTCTTCTGGTTCAATTTCGGCGCGGCGTATTACCGTCTTGTACTGAAAAAGGGGGATTCGGAGTGAAGCTGAGAATAGCAGCAATGTTGCTGTCAGCTGCCGTGTTCATGGTTTCATGCGGTAAGGGTACAGAAAGTCCGGAAGCTTACGTTCCTGATTATCATATGCCGAAAGTGGTATGCGGCGATGGCAGTGAGATAACTCTTCCAGCAGGCGGCTATGTGCTAAAAAGCATACCTGATGCTGCTGAGGCGTTCTTTGAGGAAGCCGGTATTGAGAGTACACTTGAAGCTCTGAATGGATACCGTTTCAGCGAGAACATTATCGGTGCAGGGGAGGCGGCGGTCTTCTATTTCAGCAAGAAAGCCGAAAAGCTTACAGATGATGAATGGAAAAAGCTTGCTGATATTGCAGCTTCAGATGAGAAGGAGCTTCCTTCCGAAGCAGCATACTGTTCAAGGATACCAGATTCCGCGTATTTTGACGCGATGACAGAAGAGATAGTGCGTGATATGGTCAAGCAAAAAGGCGTGGATCGTGACGAAGCATTTCGTATGCTATACTCTGAGGGCGTTAAGATAGAATCACCTTACTTGCCTGAGATACAGAAGATAGTTGATGATGTGTATTCTGATGCATCAGCGTTTTCAAAGAGCGGCGGAGGATTTTCGCAGTCAGCCTGTGCGGTTCTGGATAACAGCGGCAGCGCAGTGGCACTTGCAGGCGGAAATAACGGTAATAATGTCTATAACCGGGCTTACAGGAGTCTTCACAATATCGGTTCTACTGTCAAGCCATTGGCGGTGTACGCTCCGGCACTGAGGAAAGGTATTATCAATTTTTCTTCGATAGTTTCAGATCAGCCTGTCATGATCGGCAGTGACGGTGAACCATACCCTAATAATTACAACGGTATCTTTGAGGGCGATGTTACTGTCACATATGCGCTCAGGCAGTCTAAGAATACTGTTCCTGTGCGTCTTTCTGAGGAAATGAAAACATCCGCGTGTGCTGATGTACTAAAAAAGGAGTTTCATTTTGATACGCTCACCGATAAGGATAACACTTTGCAGACCACTGTTATGGGATGCTTCGATCAGGGCGTTCCGCTTACAAGACTTGCAGCTGCTTACTGTATATTTGCTAATGGAGGCAGCTACTGCGAGCCTGTACTGTATACCAGAGTTACTGATGGCAGCGGAAACGTTATCGTTGAGAGCACTCCTGCACGGGAGAAGATACTCACAGAGGCTCAGGCGTGGATAATGAATCGTCTTTTGTATTACAATGTTGAGAAAGAGGACGGGATCGCAGGTGCAGCTAAGCTTTCAAACGGATGTGAAGCAGCAGGAAAGACGGGGACTGTCAATAACTCAGCCGGACAAGATACCGAGAAGCTGTTTGTCGGATCAACGCCGCAGTATACAGCAGCTGTCTGGGTGGGAATGGATGATAAGACATCAGATATATCAGTATATGATTATGTATCGCCAGCCGCTATCTGGAACAGGATAATGAGCAGTATAAACGGCTCTGAGAAGAGCTTTCATCCGGCAGAGGATGTTGTAGAATACGAATACTGTAAAACGAGCGGCGGAATTGCCGGAGAAAAATGTGCCGTTAAGGAGAAAGGCTGGTACACACCGGATAATATTCCGGAAAAATGCGATATTCATAAATAAGTTTTTAACGGCTGAACCGTTAAAATAAATAATCCGCATTGCGGGGAATGGAGATGTCACATGAAAAAATCTGTGCGAAAGCTTACGGCTTTCACATCGGCAGCAGCACTCATGATGAGTTGTTCTATGTCGGCAAATGCAGTCGAGTACAAGGTCAATGAGATCGTAGAGCCTAAATATGATGAATCGATCCAGATGCTCGACAAAACTTATTTCACGACAGGGAATATTGAATTCCTTGATTCAAACACTGAACTCATAGTCGTAGACCGTGAAGGTCAGGTAAAAAACATTGATGCAAGCAGTGCAGCGGGGGGAATATACAGCTATATTTCCACAACTATGGGAAATTATAATTACATCTGTCCTTCACCTGAGGGCTATTCAAATCCGTTTATGGATCGTCAGCTGCGATTCAGTACCGAGGAGGAAGCTACCATTGTATCAGTTGGCGATGAATATGCGCTGATGGATAACGATGGAAAGATCGTCTCCGATACATATAAGAATATCTATTGGATAGGCGGCGGTTATTACATGATCGACGAATCCGATGACAACACCTATTCACCGAATGATCCTACTGGTTTTACTGATAACTATTCCGGACTCATGGACGCTAAGGGAAATGTTATCATTGAGCCGACAAATGGAATAATCGGTTTCTATATCTGCTCAGACGGCGAGCATTTTGCAGTTGATACTGAGAAGGGCGATTATTTCATTGATTCAAAGGGACGTATGACATCAGCGATATACAGTCATATCTGCGGTGTTGATGAGTATTATCCTTCCGGCAATTGGAATACTGCCGAAGCCGATTACAAGGCACTTTCAAAGTTTGCGCGTGATTATTATTTTGATAATGCTCACGGCGCAACAATCAAGAATAATGGCTCGATATACTACGTAACATCTGAGTCAAAGGTACTTGATAAAGAATCAATTGATTATATGAGCAAGATAGATGGATATTATGACCGCGACGGACACCTTAAATCAAGCGGCTACAATCTTCTCGTAAAGAACGGCAAGACTGCTGTTATTGACCTTGAAGGCAATAAAATAGTTGATTATTCCGATAAGGTCAATTATCTCGGCGGCGATTACTACTACCGCGGCGAAAAGAGTTCTCCTATGAGATTCGTCTCATTTAACGGAGATCAGCTTGATATTTATAATGAAAACGGAAAGAATATCATTTCTGTAATTGTTCCCGGTGTAACATCCGAAGAGTGCACTACATTCAGATTCGGCAGAAACCAAAATGATGTTAGATATATCATCCTCGGCGGATATGATCCGGTAAGATATGCGCTTACCACTGATGACAGGCTCGTTGACATTTCGGCACACTGTGACGATGTGTACTCTATCGGAAAACTCGGCGATAATGTTGTCACATACAGTGTTGATGAAGTCTGCTGCTATTTCTACAATAAGAGCGGTAACGTTGTCAAGAAGCTTAAATCTGCAACAAACGATTTCCAAAACTACTATACTAAAAACGGCAAAACTTACGGTCTGTTCTATGATACGACAAGCCAGACTACAACAGTTCTCGATGAAGAACTTAACGTATTATGGGATAGTGTCGAAGGCAGAGTCATGAGTGACTACTTCAATAATCTTTCATATTGCGAAGTAAATATGTTCGACAGCAATATGCGTTGCGGCATATTCACAGTAGAGAAGGGCGTTATTGCTGAGCCTTCCTATATTAATGTTAATTACATTACAGACGATCTCTTTGTAGTCAAAACACCGGACAATGTCAAGGTAATAAATGACAAGCTTGAGGACCTTTATGTTCTTGA
>ONAI01000063.1:0-835 GCA_900315755.1 uncultured Ruminococcus sp. | reverse complement strand
ATTCCCGCAGTCGCCTGAACTTTGCAGATCTGTTGTATATAACTATAAAGATAATAAAGTGGTATATGAGCAGGTAGGAGAGTATTATTGGATAGGAAGCTTCTTCAACGGTTACGCATCGTATAAAAAAGCGAACCCTGTTGAGACTGACTCAGGCAGTTATTATCAATACGTACCAGGTATTATAGACATCAAAGGAAATGAATTTGTTCCGGCAGGCGGAAAAGTACAGTATGTTGATGTTGATCAGAACGGTATAACTGTATTTAATATGTTCTTCGCTAAAGAAGCATTCTCAGATATACCTAAGGTCACTAAGCTTGTGAACAAGTATGATACAGTTGTGAAGCAGGAAGAGCTTTACATTGTTACAGGTCCTGAGGGATATGGTATCTGCGATATTGAAGGAAATGAATTGCTGACTCCTAATTACCGCGAACTCTGTTGCCTTAATGTAAATAAGCTTGGCAGCAAATATGAGCGGTTCGTATCACCTCGAAACAGGAGCGTTTTTGCTGATAATGGATACTATAATATCCTGAAGAGAAACAGCAAGGGCGGATACAATGTCATCGTAAAGATAGATGATAAGATAGGAATGGTTTCGATTGACAGAACTGTTCCTGAAAAGCAAGGCGATTCAAACGGTGATTCCGAGATAAATATGTCTGATGTAGTAATAGTAATGCAGGCAAGTCTCAATCCTGTAAAGTACGGCTATAACGGTACAAGCCCTGAACGTATCACTTATCAGGGATACCTTAACAGTGATGTTGACGGCAAGGCAGGTGTTGATCTCGCAGACGCACTTGTGCTTCAGCAGTTTATCCTCAAG
>ONAI01000061.1 GCA_900315755.1 uncultured Ruminococcus sp. | reverse complement strand
GCTCTATGTGCATATCGTTTCATATATCTGCCCTCCGTATCACTTGCGTATAGCTTTCATGATCCTTTTCATCTCATACATTCGCTTGTCAGCCATATTCTCGGCTATCTCCACCGACATATTCTTAGGGAAATACATAGCATAGCCGTATGCTATCTGTAATGACACAGGCGGATTTTCAGCCGAGTTGTAGGATTCTGCTGCGCGTTCAAGATTGCTCAGTGCCTGTTCAACTTTTGCAGCATCGTCGGTATCGAGTATAGCTGCGAATTCATCGCTGCCTATACGGTAACATATGCCAAGCTCTGATAAACTTTCACTGATGATCTTAGCTGCGGCAGCGATATGCCTGTCGCCCTCAGCGTGACCGTATTCATCATTTACCGTTTTCAGCCAGTTGATGTCCAGCAGGACAATGGTGGAGCTTTGTTCAGCCTTTCTGAGTTCTTCTCCTTTTTCATAGTAGGCAGTTCTGTTTGAAAGTCCTGTCAGGGCATCGGTATAGGCTAGCTTCTTCATCAGCTCTGCATTGCCCTGCTCGATCAGCAAACGATTTTTCTCTTTCAGCAGATAGCTGCCCTCAGCAATGATAAAAATGAGAACGCCTACTCTTGTGAAGGGACTTGAGCCGTATTCGCTGTTCTTTGCCAACCAGAAGCGCAAAAGGTCTATGCTTACGCCGAACAGTGCTGCTGACATTCCGATCAGTATCGTGCGAAGGAACTGTTTCTCAACAGTTTTATTCCGGGCTGCCTGTATCATAAGATAAATGGTCATACCCATTGCAATAATGATGTTTATGTGCGAGAAAATGAGCATATAATGCGGGTCTACCATGCCAAGCCCTGAAAGTGTGACGGTAGTGATAAAGTTCAACGCTACCAGTACAAGGAGTGCAGTAAGCATTCGGCTGTCACGGCGCTTTGCCGCGCTTGCTACAAAAGATACCGGAGGATATGCAATTATCATCATACACAGATAGCATAGTATTTTTATCAGCTCCGGACGGTTTGTCAGGCTCTGGAGTATGTAGGTATCGTTCATCGACCATATCCCGATAATGACAGAGAAAACTCCAAACGGAAGGAAACCCATAGGCTGACCCGACATACTGTTTCATCCTGTGATATCAAGCAGCATCATGATCACACCAAACACGATCATGATAAAGCACGCAATAAATTCAGGAAGTCCCTGTCGGTAGATATCGGAGATGAATTTTGGCGGATCCTCAATAGATACAAACCGCAGATCAGCCGTGTCTCCGTCGTAAACAGGAGTCAGCATCATTGTGAGCTCATCTGCATTTGGCGGGAGCGGTATAATGTGGATATAGTTTCCGTAAGACTTTCCAATGATGTCCGGGTGAATCGGCTCATAGTGATATACCTCCCTGCCGTCAACGGAAACGTCCAGAAAAGTATCAGAGCTTTTTATGCAAAGACTTTTGTCGATTATCTCCATTTCAGACAGAGAATGTGTTATGGTGATCTTTCCCGCTGGAAGCTCGCTCATAGAGACTGACTTTTCGTCCTCGGTGAGCCAACCGGAGGACACATCGTATGTGGTGTCGTCAAATATTGGTGAGCGCCGGGAAAACTGTGCTGAGATGATAACTAACATCAGCACCGTCAGAATAATGCCCAACAGATCAGCCGATATCCTGCGTCTGGTAAACTTTATAGATTTCATAATGCCCCCTTAATGTCCGGATGTAGAGTCCTCGAAAGGAACTCAGACTCTTAGAGATGTCCTTAATAAAAATGGATGCGTACATTACTTGTACACATCCATTGTAACACATTCCAATCACAAAACTGTCACAGAGAAAAGGGACTTTAACCCTTAAATGTAAAAAAACTGTAAATTTTAATCTGCAAATATCGCGTTTTTTGTCGTTACTGACCATGAGCTGAACTGTTCCATGTATTCGCGGAGCTTTGCAGCGGGGACGTTTTTTCCGTTCAGCCAGTCATAGTAGTCGCATCTGATCTTTTCTGTATTCAGGCTGTAAAAGCCCTGCTGACTGATAATAATGTCATCAATTCCGGCTGCAGAAAAAGCATTGCGAATATCATAGATGATGTTTCAGACATAAGTGCGCTTTTTTTCATTGTCCTCCTCGGACCAGAGCAGATATCGTATAGTGTCGTCAGAGACCGCTGCGCCGCGCCGGTCAACCAGATAAGCAAAGACCTCCTTTGAATCCTTGCGCCCGAATTTCATAGGCTTTCCACCCACAAAGACCTCAAAAAAACCGAAGCACTGCACTCGGACGTCCCTGACCGGAAATCTCAGATGTGCAAGCACCTCCTTCAGAGCCGCTTTAGTGGCAGGCTTGACAAGATATCCGCTGACAAACAGATCCATTGCCTCCGGCTTGAATTCAGGATGTCCGGTGTAAAGGACAATATTCAGCTTCGGGTGTGTTTTTGCAAGTTTCCTTGTAAGCGCTATGCCGTTTGCCTCATGCAGATCAACGTCTACAAATGCGATATCCACATGGTTGGAATTTATGTAGCTGAGAAAATCATCTGCACGGATAACGCCATCATGCTGTCCGTCCGGATCGACAGTGCGGAGTATGCGCAGAAGCGAATTTACAGCGATCTGCTCATCGTCAACGGTGATCGTTTTCATATCCTAACTCCTTCGGTATTTTTATGATAACGGCTGTCCAGTTATTTTCACGGCTGATATCGAGTCTGCCGTTGCATATCATTTCAAGTCGGGCGGCTGCATTCTTGAATCCGATGCCGCCCTTGCCGAGCGTTTCCTCGTTCAGATCAAAGCCCCTGCCGTTATCGAGTATCTCGATAAAGCGGTTTATGTCATCCTCATAAGCGTGAATACGGACAACTGAATCGGCGGAATAGCGGTCTATACCATGCTTGACGGCATTCTCTACAAAAGGCTCCACGCTCAGCGGAGGTATCATAAAATCTGCATCAATGTCAAACTCGGTTCTGAACTTCTTGGTGATGTCCGCATATTCAAGTGCAAGGTACTCTCTGACTGCATCTATCTCCTTTGAAAGCAGTATCAGTTTCTCGCTGTCGGAGCCGTTTATATTATTGCGTAAGTACATTGCAAAATGGTCGATAAGCTCGGCTGCTTTTTCAGGATCATCGTAGCAGTATTCCCGGATAGTCAGCAGTGCATTGTTGATATAATGGGGCTTTATCTGCGAAACAAGCAATGTCAGCTTTTCCTTCTCAAGCTCCATTTCCTTTCTGTAAAGTTCAGACTGTGTTTCGCTGTGCTGTATAGCAGCAAGGTAGACATAGTACACGATTATATCAAAGGCAAGAATCGCATCTGTCAGACTATTGACCTTGTTCCGGAATTCAAGAAATGCTGTAAGTATCGTGGAAAATGCTATGTATCCGACAATGAGATTTTTTGCTGTGGTACTGTTCTTCCAGTAAAAGATTGAGTAGGATAACAAATCCCGATATGATTGTATCGGGATTCATACTTTGTAGCTTTAGCATAAGTAAAATAACATCCGAGTATGGCAGAATAGTAAAGAGTTGAAGGCAGATATAGGGCGGATACTCAGAAAGCCGAGTAATCAAAAATGAGTAGAAATAGTAGAAGCAACAGCAATGACAGATCATATACTTATTATTTAACTTGACAGCAGATACGAAAATATGATATAATAAATTATGTCTTATTTCATCTGTGAAATTCTTGTGATATTTCTCGAAAGGTGTTGACAAAAAACGTGCCGATTCCGTATAATCAGACAGGGTATAGTTTACTTTTTTCTATCAACGAAAAGATTATGAAGATTGATAAGCGTATTCGCAGGCTAAGTATGTCCTATTGAATGCGCTTTTTATATTTTAATTAATAAACAAAGACAGAAAAAGAGGTGCATTATGGAAAAAACAGATACCAAAGTAAGAACAAGTATGCGTAATTTTTTACTGGCACTTGCTCTCTTGCTGATTACCAATATCCTTATGGGTGTGACACTTATGACAATGTCAAAACATACCCTGCGCAGTCAGGTCGAAAAGCGAATGCTTGATGTTTCAAAAGCGGCAGCGGCGCAGATAGACGGTGATGTGATAAAGCACCTGACCGCTGAGGATAAAGGTAAGGAGGAATATATCCGGACTCTTAATATACTCCGTTCTTTTCAGGAGAATATAGAACTGGATTATATATATGGGATAAAACCAGGTCCGAATGATACATTCACCTTTTCAATTGATCCGGACAGAGAACATCCGGCTGATTTCGGAGAGGCTATCGAAGCAACAGATGCTCTTAAAGCAGCAGCAAAAGGTGTTCCGTCGGTCGATAAAAAACCGCATGCTGACGAATGGGGAAGATTCTATTCAGCGTATAGTCCTATTTATGATTCAGAAGGGAATGTTGTGGGAATTATCGGCGTAGACTTCGATGCTGACTGGTATGACGGGGTGCTTAATTCCCGCACAGCAGTTGCCGTGATCATTACTATGGTAGCTTTGACAATAGGTATTGTTCTGTCGTTTATAATTATGTCGCAGAACAGGAAACGTTTTTCGACTATGCTCCGCCGTCTGTCTGAGCTTGAGCTTGAAACCAAGCAGCTTGACCAGATCATTATGCAGAGCTCGATCAAAAGACTTGATATGCTGCCGGAATCTGAAAGCAAAGTTTTGAAAACGCTTGCAAATGGTGAAACAGTCGCACATCACTCTATTGATGAATATGATGCGGTAAACACAAGCATTGAATCAGTCTACAATAAACTTCACTCCTATCTGAGATATGTTGAATCAGGAGTATATATTGATGATACTACTGGTGTTAAAAACAAGGCGGCATACAGAAACAAGATAAAAGAGCTTGACGAGCAGATCGAAGCCGGCAATGCAGAATTTTCGGCGGCGTTCTTTGACATTAACGGTTTGAAGAAAACCTATACACATTTTGGATTTGAAGCCGGAGAAAAGCTGATGTTTGAGTGCGCTGTGATGTTAAAATCCGTCTTTGGCAAAGAAAATGTTTATCACATCACTGGCGATGAGTATATTGTTATTATGGATAAAACGCAAAGCTGGGAAATGAGTGATCATTTTGTGCAGTTTGAAGCGGCACTGAAACAGTATAATGACGAACACATTAAGGAAAATACACTCTCTGTTGCAAAGGGCTCTGTGACATTCGATCCTGAAAAACATCAGAATTACCGCCAGATATTTATTGAGGTCAAGGACGCTTGCGACAAGGATAAAAATAAGTATTACGGAAGAAATGAAGCGGCTTTTTGAAAACACGAAAAACAAATGCGATGAAAGGAGGCTTCCATGTATTATGCTAGCATAGGGATCATTGCATTGATCGTTCTTATCATCATAAATATAGAGGCGTTTAGAAAGGTTGAAAAAACAAGAGAAAACAGTTTACGCCTCAAATACCGCCAATATCTGCTTGCGTTGGTTGCATTTTTCCTTTCGGATATATTGTGGGGATTCTTTTATGAGCAGAGATGGCTGATCCTCACTTATTCTGATACTTGCCTATTTTTCACTTTTATGGCATTATCTGTTCTTTTCTGGACAAGAGGCGTAGTAGCATTTTCCGGTAAAAATGATAAAGCCGGCAAAATACTTGTGTTAAGCGGCTGTATGATATTTTTATTTGAGATCATCGCTCTGGTGGTGAATTTGTTTATTCCTATTGTTTTCAAATTCAGAGAAGATAAAGAGTATGTGCCGCTCCCGGCAAGATATATCGGATTGCTCCTGCAAATGATCCTTTTCCTTGTCACATCAGTCTATTCTGCAATTATGGCGGTTCGTTCAGAAGGTTTGAACCGATCGCATTACAGAACGATCAGTATTTCCGGTATCATTATGTCTTTTTTCATCACAATTCAGATGATTTTTCCGCTTATGCCGTTCTATTCGATGGGCTGCTTGTTTGGAACCTGCCTGATCCACACATTTGTCTACAAAGACAAGGATGTGGAGCATAATATGGCGATAGGACTTGCAAAACAGAAGGCATACAAAGATGGGCTGACCGGAGTAAGAAACAAGCTGGCTTATCTTGAAATGCTTGCTGAACTGGAAACTGCAATCGAAAACAGTGAATTGACGGAATACGGCGTTGTTGTCTTTGATGTGAATGGGCTGAAGGAAATCAATGATACATTAGGACACGAAGCAGGCGATGAATACATCAAAAGAGGGTGCAGTATCATCTGCCAACATTTTGACCATAGTCCTGTGTTTCGTATTGGCGGAGATGAATTTGTCGCTATCCTAAAAGGTATTGACTATGCAAATCGGGAAGTGCTTTTGGAGTCTTTCCGTAAAGTAATCAGTGAAAATCAGAAAAATGGTTCTGTGATAGTAGCAAGCGGTCTTGCCGTTTATGACGCTTTAACAGACGGCAGCTACAATGATGTTTTCAAGCGTGCCGATGAATCAATGTATGAGCAAAAGCGGTCACTTAAAGCTGCTGCAGCTCAGGTTTCTTAATGCAGTTAAATGAAATAGTCTATTTGACAATTTCCGGTTACTCGCAAGAGCATTGTGCTATGCTGGTTTTGCTGATTGGAATGGGTATCATGCTTTATACAGATATTTATCTGGAACGGAAAATGATTCGTCGTATCTCCGCAGCAAATATTATGATGTTTATTTATTCCATTATCTGATACGCAGAAACATATCGCAGGACGTTGCAGTGAGCTCGGGGGCACTCGTTTTACTCGTTCACTTTGTACGAAAGACTTGATCTGCTTTCGCTCACTGTACTGTCATCAATTATTTACAGCTTACATAGCGCCTCACATAATGTGAGGCGCTTTTTTGTATCATAATACCTCATCTGTAACATCTTCCATGATGTTGTAATTGAACGCACCGTTCATATCGAAAATGATTGCCTGCTGCGATTTTATCACGCTCGGACTGTGACTGGGCTTGAGTCTCCTTTTCCAACTTTCATCGCTTACTTCCCACCTGCGCTTTGTGAATCCGAAGATGTTATCGCTATGCTTCATATCCACTTCCTTATATTCTAACACAGTAATTTTAATTTGTAAGTTGATTATTACGGACTAATAACAACAAATTCCAATATTATGTTGGTTATACGACACGATATTCGCAACTTGTTATTGCAAAACCAACACATTGTTGATATAATGAATATGTCAACATTTATTGAAAGAAGGAACTAACTTGAAAAAGCTGTCAGAAATAATCGTCCGCAAAAGGAAGATCATATTCGTTGTCTATGCAATAGCGGTAGTGCTGTGCGCGGTGGGAATATTCAACTGCAAGATAAACTACGATATGTCAAAGTACCTGCCGGATGACTCATCGGTCAGGAAGGGAATGGAGATAATGTCCGAAGAATTCGGGGATAGCTCCGCGATAACAGTAATGTTCGACGGACTTGATGAGAATAAGCAGCTTGAGATGAAGGCTGATCTTGAAGCAATTGAAAACGTGCAGTCCGTAGTTTATATCCAGAACGACGAGACCTATCAAAAGGACGGTCACTCCAAATACATGGTGACCGTTTCAGCTGATACATATTCCAAGAACTCTCGCAAGGTGCTCGACAAAATAAAGGATACCTACGGCGATGCCTATGTGAGCGGTGCAGTCGTGGATAACGCACTTATGACGGATTCTCTTATCGGTGATCTGCCTGTCATAGCCCTGATAGCGGTTATCGTTATATTCATGATACTGTTCATACTATGTGATTCGTGGGCAGAACCGTTCATCTTCATGGGATGTATAGGAGTTGCAATTGCCCTTAATATGGGAACAAATGCGTTCCTGCCTTCAATATCGTTCATGACATTCTCCGTGGGAGCACTCCTTCAGCTCGGTCTGTCTATGGACTACTCCATAATGCTGATGAACCGCTATGCTCAGGAAAAAAAGAAGTACGATTCCCACGAGGAGGCAATGATAAACGCTCTTGCACACTCGGTAGCCCCCGTATCGGGAAGCTCCGTAACGACTATCGTAGGACTTCTGGCGCTTGTATTTATGGATTTCAAGATAGGTCAGGATATGGGCGTTGTACTGGCAAAGGGCGTGTTTATGAGCCTTGTCTGCATATTCACTCTCCTGCCGGGAGTTGTTGTGGCATTTGACAAGATTATCGAGAAAAGCAGGAAGAAGTCGCTTGAGATACCTATGACCGGCGTTATGAAGCTCGTTACTAAGCTGGGAGCAGTGATACTTCCGGCTGTGCTGATAGTTGTCGGCTTCGCCTATATAAATAAGGACGACGTTAAGGTGGGCTTCCTCAAGGTCTTTGACAACAGCGACCAGACCTACATCGAGGAGTGCTTCGACTACGACAACCAGACCGTGCTTCTCTATAAGAATAATGAGTCTCCGGAAACTGTTGCTAACTACATTGAATGGCTTGAAAAACGTGATGACATCAACAGCGTTCAGGACTACTCAAATACTCTCGGCGTAAGCTTTACTCCGGCAGAGATCGCGGCTCAGTTCGGCTTTGAGGAGTCTCAGGCGCAGATGATGTTCAAAATGTCCGGCAAGGAAACTATGACAACTGCTGAATTTCTCAGTACTGCAAGCTCAATGCTCAAAAATGTGCCCGACAGCGAGGAGAAACTTGCTCAGCTTAAAGCTGCACAGGAGCTCGTTGACGAGAATACAAGTCAGATGCTCGGAAATGAATACAACCGCATGGTAGTATCTCTCAGGCACGAATCAGAAGGCAATAAGTCATTCAGCGCTATTGGCGAGCTCATTGACGAGGCTGATGAAAGATTTGAAGGCACACACTATTTCGTAGGAGACTCCGTAATGGGCAAGGAAATGAACGACGGCTTCAAAAAGGAGCTCAACTTCGTTACAATGCTCACAGTCTTTGCGATATTCATAGTCGTTATACTTACATTCAGAGCAATTTTCAGCTCGGCGATACTCGTTGCCGTAATACAGTCCTCGGTGTTCATTACAACGCTTATTATAGTGCTCAGCGGCTTCACCGTGAACTACATCGCGCTTATTCTCGTTCAGTGCATACTTATGGGCGCAACTATCGACTACGGCATTCTCTTCACCTGCAACTACATCGAGGAGCGCAGGACTTCCGATAAAAAACAGGCGATAGGCACTGCTATGAACCGCTCTGTAAAAACTATCCTCACCTCCTCACTTATACTTATCGGATGCTGTCTCACGACAGGACTTCTTATGACGCAGAAAGCCATTTCTCAGACCTGTTCGATGATAGCCTGCGGTACTGCTGTTGCAGTAGTTATGGTAGTATTCGTTCTGCCGCTGGTAATATACCTCACAGACAAGCTGGCAACAATGCAGTTCGGCAGAAAGAAATAATTTGACACTCAGAGGTGCAAAATGAATACCAAAGACAATCAGCGCGTAAGGCTTACAAAAAGACTTCTCCGGGAAAGCCTCATAAAGCTGCTGGGGAAGCAGACTATCTACGATATAACCGTCAGTCAGCTTTGTGAGGACGCCGAGATCAACCGCTCCACCTTCTACAAGTATTACAACAATGTCCGGGATATATACGAGGAGATAGAACAGGAGGCACTTTCTGCCAGCGCAAGCTGTATCGCTGGAGTCAATGCCCACGATAAGGAGTCTATAATCCAGCAGGTCGAGGGTCTCCTTTCCCATATCAGGGATAATTCTGCGCTTTATACTCTTCTGCTGGAAAACAGCGCGGACGGCGAATTCCCATACAAGCTCATTGAGGGCACAGTCGGCTGTATCGCTGATATGCACGAAAATATACCGGACAGTATGAGCAGCTATGCGGAATACTGCTCACTGTTCGTTGTGTCCGGTGCGCTTTCTATCATACGCAAGTGGCTAAGCAGCGGGATGAACGAATCTCCACACGAGCTTGCAGAGCTGATACTGAATATCGCCACTGGAAAAAATGGATTCCGGATTTGATTTTTTCACTAACGTGACCTATCTCTCAGTTCCATATGAGTGCAATCCCATGCAGCTTCAAATCCTGTTATCTGCACAGTGCCTGTGCCCCCTTCCACGGGGGCACTCGTCTTACTCGTTCACTTTTTACATAAAACTTAATCTGCTTTCGCTCACGGTGCTCTCGTCAATTATTTACATATGCCACATATTTAGACGTCACAATGGATACATTTCTCGTTTGACGTTATCTTGTGCTGATATTCAGAGGATAGAAAACATAAAAAGAGCTCGGAATATATCAATCCGCTCTGTTGCCACTTGAAATTACGCATGAAATATGTTATATTAAGTATATGTTTCTTATTACTACATAAAAGGAGGACAATGTATGAAAAAATCCTTATCACTGATAGCAGCAATTTGCGCTCTCGCTATGACATCAGCCTGTGGGCATGACAATATCAGTTCAAACGAGCAAGGCTCAACATCAGCCTCTTCTTCGACTACTGCGGAATCCTCTGCATCCAATAATTCAGAAAAGACTTCGGACTCCACTAAAGCTTCTGAAACTCAAGTATCTTCCGCTATAACAACAGTCGCTTCTGAACAGGCTGCAAGTCTCACGGAAGCTTCCGGCAAAGCATCAGAAGGCTCAGAAAATGACCTCACCTATCTCGCTATGAGATACTACGCTTCACGAAGCAATTATCGTCCTGAATTCTGCGAAATTGAAAATGATGACGGAAAAATCGTTACTATCCATCTCTATGACATTATCGACGGACATACAAGCACCTGCGATTGGTATTACATCGATAAGAATACACTCAAAGGTTCAAACATCTTAGATAATGAAATCGACCTCTCTGAAACAGCTGCTGCTCAGTGGCTGCCGGATGTTCCGCAGCGAAGTGAACTGAAAGAGAATAACTCATTCTGCGGTATAGCTTATATCGGCTATGCAGAAAGCATGGATTACAGAGACGCAGATCCTAAGCTTAATGACCTCTTCATGAGCAGCGGTGCTGTTGACAAATTCAGATTCCTCGCGCAGCTGCCTGAAAACTATTATGCACAAACTCATCTTGGAACGCAGCTTTTCCTCGTTATCCCAAAAGATCCGGAAGCTCAGGTCGTTGTAACAGAATATGATTTCACCTCAGACAAAGAAACCGGCAGGATTTACAGCAGCTATAACGGCTCTCCTTTCCTTCTTAAATGCAATTACAGCGATGTTTCAAGCGATGTACGCATCAGCATCACTGACAACGAAGGAGTGCATACCACCTTCTCGCCTTTTATCAGCCTGAAGGACGGCACTCCTGAGACCGACTGCAAAGATGTTGTTGTATTCCAACTGCCATGACATTTAGATAATAATAAACATCCCCCGGCAGAGCCGGGGGTTTTTCCGTAAACGCCCCATAGGGGCTCAGAATACAAGCCACGCCTGAAAAGGCGTACCAACACGGACGCA
>ONAI01000019.1 GCA_900315755.1 uncultured Ruminococcus sp. | reverse complement strand
GTGAAGTTCCGCAGTCAGTTATAGAGAGCATGAAAAGCGACTATTACGCAATATCACCGATAGACCCGGAAGTTCTGTCTTACAGCGATTATTATGATATTCACTGTAATGATGCGCTTCCGGAAACTGAAATAAAAATGATCGGCGGCGATTATAAGTCAGCCTCTGAAGGGCTGACTTCCGGCAATTATACTGCGGATGGCGACAAACGCAGTAATGTTCTCATCTGGGATTCTCCTTCCGGTGAGGTCAGTTACTCTTTTGATGTGCCTAAGGCTGGCATATATTGCCTTGATATGACCTATTGCGGTATTTCCGGGAATAGTTCGCCGATAGAACTATCAATGAAAATAGACGGCAAGCTGCCGTTTGAGACAGCTTCACGTCTTACACTCAGCAGAGTATGGACTAACGAACATGATATTTCCAGTGATACGCGTGGAAATCAGGTGCGTCCGCCGCAGATACAGAAGGAAATGTGGCAGACCAGAACAGTCGGGGATACTGACGGGCTTTTCAGTGAGCCTCTTATATTCTCGCTCGAAGCGGGTAAGCATGAGATAACTCTCACCTCTGAAAGAGCAGGATTCGCACTTGAGAGCATACGCTTCTTTTCGCCGGAAAGTCTCCCTTCTTATGCTGAATACAGAGCTTCTGTCAATAAGCCGGAAACTCAGGACAGGCTTTTCAGGATAGAGGGTGAGGATGCGCTGTATAAGTCCGAACAGACACTCTATCCGACATATGACAATACAAATTATAACGTTTCGCCGTCTGATCCGCGAAAGGTGGTTTATAATACCATTGGTGCGGGTGGCTGGAAGAAGTCTCAGCAAAGCATTACTTGGAAGATAAGCAGAGAGGATATTGGCAACAGCGGCTGGTATCGCATTGGGATAAAATATCGTCAGAATACCATGCGCGGACTCTGCTCGAACCGCCGTATCTACATAGACGGCAAGGTGCTTTTTTCGGAACTCAACAGAGTGCGCTTCGATTATGATAAGGAATGGGATGTTGAAGTTCCTCAGACTGTCAGCGGCGAGGATGTTTACGTCTATCTCGATCATACGCGGGAGCATACGATAACGCTTGAGGCAGTACCGGGTGAAATAGGAGATTCCATGAGAAGACTTGAAAAGGTCATGAGCGAACTGAACGTCTATTACAGGAAAATACTCATGATAACCGGACCTGTGCCGGATAAGTATACCGATTACTATGTCCATGAGAAGATCCCAGGTCTGATAGATGAATTCGAGCACCTTTCCGATGAACTAAGCGATATTCAGGACGGTATTGAGGATATTTCAGGAGTTGCAGGCTCTGAGGCGGCTGTGCTTGAACGCATGACAGTCATACTTGATAAATGTGTGGATAAGCCACACCGTATTCCTGATTATCTTGCTCAGATAAAGGACAATATAACGTCAATATCAGCATGGATGCGCGATTACCGCGATCAGCCGCTTGAGATAGATTACATAGAATTTGCCTCGGGAAATGCTGAGTTCACAAGCTGTAAGAAAAAGCTCACAGAATCGGTAAAGTTTGGCTGGGACGCATTCATAGGCTCTTTCTTTGAGGACTATACTACGCTTTCCGATGTTTCCGGCAAGGAGGCGATCGAGGTCTGGGTAGCGCTCGGACGCGATCAGGCACAAGTCGTCAAGGAGCTTTCCGAGGAAGATTTTATGCCGGAAAGCGGCATACCGGTTTCGGTGAAGCTTGTCACGGGAGGTATAGTCGAGGCATCTCTTGCAGGTAAAGGACCTGATGTAGCGCTGTTTCTCGGAGGGGAATTTCCGGTGAATCTTGCTGCACGAGGTCTGCTTGCAGACGTTTCTCAGTTCAGTGATTACGATGATGTAAGGTCACGTTTTCAGAAAAATGCACTGACGCAGTATACTTATGAAGGCGGAGTTTATGGTCTGCCGATAAGCCAGAATTTCCCGATGCTTTTCTACCGGACGGATATACTTACAGAACTTGGATTCACTAATCCACCCGAAACCTGGTCTGATCTGATAGATATGCTTCCGGCGATACAGCGTAATTATATGTCGGCAGGGTTAGTTCTTCCGCCGACCAATATTTCTCCGGCAACCGAGACTGGTCATACATTTGCGATGCTTATGCTCCAGAACGGGATGAATTATTATAACCAGAGCCAGACAAGAACGACTTTTGATACTGTTGAAGCCGTCAAAGCCTTTGAACAGTGGACGGATTTTTATACGAAATACAGCTTCGATCAGACGTATGACGCATTCAGCCGGTTCAGAACAGGTGAATATCCTCTTGTCATAGCGAATTATACCTTTGCAAATCAGCTCAACGCTGCTTCGCCAGAGATAAAAGGTCTGTGGGATTTCTGTCCTGTACCCGGAACTCGCAGAACGGACGGAACTGTTTCTCATGCAGCTAATTCCAACACCACAGGTGCGGTGATATTCAATAAGATCGGCGATAAGCAGAGTGGCTGGGAGTACATAAAATGGTTCACTGATACAGATACTCAGGTCAGATTCGCAGAGCAGACAGAGGGGCTGCTTGGTATCATGGGCAGATTTGATACTGCAAATGTCAGGGCGCTTGGCGAGCTTTCATGGTCGGCGGAGGAACTGCGCAGACTCCGTGCACAGCAGGATGAGCTTGAAGAGATACCTGTAATACCTTCCTCTTATGCAGTCACGAGAAATATCATGAACGCATTCAGAGAAACGGTAAATGAAAAGCGCAATCCGCGTGATACGCTTATGTGGTATGACATTGACATCAATGAAGAAATAACAAGAAAACGTGAAAATCTCGGACTCAGTACAGGAGAGGACGGATAGAAAGGAGGCTATCATAATGGCACAGGCAAAGGAAAAACGGAATAAGAAAGGATTATGGCGTTCTGTGAAGCAGAACAAAGCCTGTTATCTTATGCTTGCGCCGTTCATGATATTCTTCACCATATTCACGATAGTACCGGTAGTTATGTCACTGCCGATGGGATTCACTGATTTTAATATGGTACAGCCGCCGAAATATGTCGGGCTTTCAAATTACACAACGCTTTTCCTTTCGGACAAGGTATTTGTAAAGTCGATAAGGGTAACGCTGATATTTGCACTTTTTACCGGTCCGATAAGCTATGTGCTGTGTTTCATGCTGGCGTGGATGATAAACGAGCTTCCTCAGAAATTGAAGACCTTCTTCACGCTGGTGTTCTATATACCTTCAATGGCTAATGTCTACACGGTTTGGCAGCTGATATTCAGCGGAGATATGAATGGATACCTGAATTCGTTCCTGCTGGATCTCGGTCTGATAAATGCACCGGTGCAATGGCTTACGGACGGACGATACGTCCTCGGTGTCACGATAGTCGTACAGCTGTGGATCTCGCTCGGAGCAGGCTTTCTTGCACTCCGTGCCGGATTCCAGAACATTGATCCCGAACTGTATGAGGCTGGCGCTGTTGAGGGAATACGTACGCGCTGGCAGGAACTCATATACATCGTTATACCTTCTATGGGACCTCAGATGATGTTTGCGGCTGTTATGCAGATAGTAAGCTCGTTTACAGCAGGTACTGTCGCACAGAATCTTGTCGGATTCCCGAGTACGGATTACAAGGCGCATACTATAATGACTCATGCTTATGATTACGGCTGGGTCCGTTACGAAATGGGCTATGCTTCGGCAATATGTATGATACTGTTCGTGGCGATGTTCCTTTGCAACAAGCTCATAAGCAGGTTACTAAGCAAATATATGGAATAGGAGGCGGCTGAATGGCTCAGGTCAATACCGCAAAACTGAAGGCTTCAAACAGACGCGCCGGCAGAAAGATCGGCGGAACTGTCGCTATATTCATATTCCTGTCTATACTGGGCATATTCATGGCGCTTCCGATATACCTTACGGTCGTAATGTCGGTGAAGCCTGTCGAAGAGCTGTTCATATTCCCGCCGAAGCTTTACACACTAAGACCGACAACTGAAAATTACAGCGATATGTTTGAATCGCTGAGACAGAACAGGGTACCGTTTTCAAGATATGTTTTTAACAGCATATCGGTAACTCTTTCGGTGACGCTCCTGCAATGCGTATTTGCTTCAATGGCGGCATTTGTGCTTGCAAAGTGCAAATTCCCCGGAAGCAGGCTGATTAACAGTATTATTGTAATATCGCTGCTTTACCAGAGCAATGTTATCTACATAATGCAGTATATAGTTATGGCGAGGATGCACCTTATCGACAATCCTCTTGCGCTGATACTGCCCTCAGTAGCCTCACCTATGGGACTTTTCCTCATGAGACAATCAATAATGCAGGTGCCGGATGCTATGATCGAAGCTGCTAAAGTCGACGGTGCAGGTCTTTTCCGGATATGCTGGCAGATAGTCATGCCGAATCAGAAGCCGGCTCTCATGACGCTTATAATCTTTGCTTTTCAGGCGGCATGGAATATCCAGGCAGGATCGCTTATATTTCAGGAGCAGTATAAAACGCTGCCGACTGTCGTAACGCAGGCAGCGGCATCCGGAATGGCAAGAGCCGGAGTTGCAATGGCGGCGGCAGTTTTTATGCTGATACCGCCTGTTATAGTGTTCATGCTCGCGCAAAGACACGTTATCGCTACAATGGCACATTCGGGAATTAAAGAGTAAGCCAGTAATGTGATATATGTACAAACCGGAGAAGGAGGCGGATGATACGAAAAAGCGAATATTGGCAGCGATGTGCTCGTTTGCTGTGGTGTGCGGAAGTGTCTCCGCTTTTCCGGCTAATGCAGGCGAGCCTTACGAATCCTACAACTACGACAGCTGGGGTGAGGCTATTCCCTCACAGGCAGGGTATATTCCCGACCGTGCGGTATCAGGTCAGGAACTTGGTGCAGGCGGCTTTGATTCTCCGAGTGATATTTTCTTCGCCGGAGATGGGCTTATGTACATCGTTGACACTAAAAACGACCGCATAGTCGCTGTTGATGAGGACATGACGCACACTGTCAGGATATATGACAGCTTTATCATGCCCGGAGGCACTGAGACAACTCTTGATAAGCCGAAGGGAATATATATTTCACCGTATAACAGTCTTATGTACATCGCTGACAGTGAAAATGAGAGGATACTCGTTTCGGATAAGTCCGCAAAGGTGATCATGGAGATCAAAGCTCCTGATGATGATATGTATAATGCTCCGACCTTCAAGCCGCAGAGAGTGCTTGCAGACAAGGCAGGGAATATTTACGCCGTTCTCGGAAATATCACAACAGGTGCGGCGATGTTCAGTCCCGAAGGCAGATTCATCGGCTTTTACGGTGCTAACAGAGTTCAGCCCACTGCGGAGATAATCGGGAATTATCTGCGTGAATTGTTCATGTCTGAGAATAAGAGGTCGCGGCGTTCGAGAAGTGTTCCGACCGGTATCACGAGCTTTGATATTGAGGGCGATTTTATTTTTACCTGCACCTCGTCATCTACTCAGCGTACCGATACAGTAAAGAAGCTCAATGCTGCCGGAAAGAATATCTTTGCCGATCTTTCGGCAACCTTCGGGGATAATGTTCCGATATACGATCCGATACAGAACACACTGTTTGCTCCTGCGATAGTTGATATTGACATTTCTGAGGATGGCTGCATAAACTGTCTCGATCTTACTTCCGGACGTGTTTTTCAGTATGATGAGGAATGTAATCTGCTCTTTATCACCGGTACTAAAGCAAATCAGCTGGGCGGAGTGAATACCGCCGCGGCAGTTGAATCTCACGGCGATAAGATATATGTTCTTGATTCGACAAAGGATACGATCACTGTTTTTAAGGAGACCGTTTTCGGCGCGGCTGTTCACAAGGCGACTAAGCTGTATAACGATGGTTACTATGAAGAGGCACTCGAACCGTGGTATGAGGTGCTGCGTCACGACGGCAATTACCGCCGTGCAAATATCGGAGTAGCTTCGGCACTCCTGCGAAAAGGCGACTACAAAGGCGCAATGAAATATGCTCGCATAGCGGATTCGCCGGAGATATACAACAAGGCGTTCGAGGGCTATCGTGCAGAGTTTATAAAAAAACATTTCACGGCAATATTTTTGTCGTTTTTCGGAGCTGTAACAGCGCTGTTGATACTGGGAAGATACAGAAAAAAGCGCCGGAAGCATAAAAAGAAGGGAGGAACAGCATTCAGATGATGGACCTTAAGCAGAGCGAATGGGTAAAACACGCGGTAACACATCCGATAGAGGGCTTTGAGGATATGCGCTGGAAGAAGTCCGGCTCGCTGAAAATAGCAGTAGTCATCGTATTGCTGTTCTTTTTTGCACAGGTTGCTCACGCAAGTCTATACGGCTTTCAGTTTGGACAGCCTCACGACAAGACATTCAGTATTGTTCCTTATTTCGTGAAGAGCGTGGTGCTGTTCGCTGCATGGACTATCGGCAACTGGGCTGTATGCACTCTTCTTGACGGCGAGGGTACAGCACGGAATATCTGCATTTACAGCGCATATTCGCTGATACCTTACATAGTGCAGACCTACGTGAATGTATTCCTTTCCCACATCCTTGTCCGAGATGAGGAAGTTTTCATGCAGGTGATAGAGATAATAGGGGTCGGCTGGAGTGCTGTTCTGCTGTTTTCAGCGATAAGATCGGTGCATCAGTATTCAGCCGGAAAGACCTGCATGGCTATCGTTATGACTATTGCATCAATGTTTGTAATGCTGTTCTTGCTGGTGCTGTTTATTTCTCTGGTTCAGCAGATATGGATGTTCGTTTCAACGGTCTGGACTGAGATCACTTACCGTTTCAGAGTGGGGTGAGGTCATGGCAGGCAAGATAAAAAGGTTTCTGTTATGCCTTGCTGCGGTCTCACTGCTGAGCGTTAACGGAAATATCTACGCGGATGATGAAAATTTCAGTGTCAAGACCGGCGTTCCGGAGGAAGTCCCATCCGAGGAAGAGTCCGAAAGCAAGCGGAGTGAAACGGTAGAAGAGCCTGAAATAGATATGGCAGTGATGGAGAAGTATTTCACGTATGCCGGAAGTGCCGAGGGGCTCGATTTCTACCTCAGAAGCAGTGAACCGGATGAAAAACAGATATGGACGTCATACGGTTTCCCCGAAGGACGGCCTGCCCGCAGGGCTAAGCTTGATCCAGATCAGGAAACTGCCAAAAAGGCTGCTGAAGAGGAAATAGCCTCGATAAAAAACATGGGCGCAGCTGCTGCGCTCTACACTGAAAGCGGAAAGCCGGCAGCAGTATTCGAGGAGATCTCTTCAACGTCGGAATCCAAAAGATACATCAGTGAAAAAGGCAGATTTATTGCTGAATTCAGCAATGGAAACGTCAGCAGAGCATATAGGATAGTATCATCGCTCGACAGTAAGAATGTTTTTTTCACTGACGGAACTGAAACTCTTGCTGTTATGTCAGATGACAACAAGAAAACGGATGTTGTTTACACATACGCCTCGACTGGTGACGGTTACAGGCTCTATGAAAGCGAAACAGCAGGAACTGCCGCATGGATCTCAGAAGACGGAAAGCGCTTTCTGGGTGTTTATCGCTGCTGCTCTGAGAATGAGAAGTTTCGTCTGCTTATCGACGACAGGTACGCTACGCTTGGCATTGAGAATAAAGAGACCGGTTATATATGGTGGTCATCGCCGCTCGGAGCTTCGCAGGATGAGTACGCAACAGACCTGCTCGTTGATGACCTGCGTTCTTCAAGCACCCTGAAATACGGAGTTCCTTCAAAACGCAGCAACAATAATATCCTGCGTTCGGGACATTCCTCCGATTGCTCGATAACCGTAAAGGACATCAGCGGCGGAGTAAATGTGACATACGACTATAAAAAAGCCGGATTCAGCTATCCGGTGGAATATACTCTTGAGGAGGATCATCTCAGGGCGAGTCTGAAAATATCGGAGATAACCGAGAGCAATGATTCCAATATCGCTACCGAGATAACGCTGCTCGGAAACTTTGGTGCAGCTGATACGTCCGAGGAGGGGTACTATCTCATCCCTGACGGCTGCGGTGCGATCATGCGCTTCAATGGTAAGGGCAGCAGAAGCACCGAGAATTATCTGCAAAGAGTTTACGGCAGAGATGTTACAGCTGTTCCGCTCTCACGCGGTCCTGTGACCGAACAGATATATATGCCGGTATATGGCATAGTGAAGCAGGATAACGCTCTTCTTGCGATAGCTGATAAGGGCGATTCAAACGCACTTATCTCGGCTAAGCCTGCTCTGCGCTCGAATACCGGATATAATCTGTGCAGCTTCGTGTTTACGCTCAGGGGAACGGATACTTATTATATGTCCGGACGCAGCAATCAGGAATTCACAGTATTTGAACGCGGCGGCATTAATTGTGACGATATTGAGGTGCGCTACTATCCTATTTCGGGAAAGGGGGCGGACTGTGTTGACATTGCCGCTCGTTACCGCGAATACCTAATGGATGAAAAAGGCGTGAAGCAGAAGTCCGAGCCGGATTACGCACCGCTGTTTATCGACCTGTATGGCGGAGTTCAGAAGAAGAAGTCCGTGCTTGGCATACCTGTTACTATGAAAACTGCCGTTACTGAATATGATGAGGCGGAGGATATTCTTTCTGACCTCAGGGACGGCGGTGTTGATGATATTGTGGCTTCCTACGTCAACTGGACTAATGACGGTATCAACAACAAGATAGATACATCTGCGAAGCCTTCGCGTACACTTGGCGGAAAGAAAGAGTTCAATTCACTGAAGGATTATGCTGAAGAGAATAATGTAAGGTTCTATCCGGTGTCTGATAACAGCAGCTTCTATTCCGGAAACGGCTATTATTCGTTCAATGGCACTTCGGTGAGAATATCCGGAGTTTATTCAAAATCAGTAAGCTACGATATGGCTTACGGCGTTACAGACAGCTTCAGCAAGGATAAACTCCTGCTTACTCCGCACTATTTTGAAAAGGTGCTGGGCAAAGTCGCTGACAGTTATGACAGCGCCGGACTTGAAGGCATTTGTATCTCGAACCTCACGACCTCGCTTTACGGCGACTACGGCAGGAAGCGTATTTCACGCTATGACGCTATGAATGAACTTACAGAGAGCTATGCGGAACTGAATGATAGTCTCGGCGGCGGAATACTTGCCGATAACGCAAATGCCTATGCTTTTCCGTATGTGAGCGCTGTAAAGAAAGTACCGCTCAGTTCGAGCCGCTTTGATGTTTTTGATGAGGATATACCGTTCTATCAGATGGTAATGCACGGTATAGTGCCATATTCATCGCCGGCGGTAAATGCTTCGGCTGATCCGGAAACACTGCTTCTCATGTCGGCAGCTACCGGAAGCTGTCTGAGCTTTGATATGCTCAGTGCGGAAACATCGCTGCTCAAGGATACTGAGTTCGATATTTACTATTATGCCGATCAGGCTAACTGGAAGGATACTGCCGCTGCGGAGTATTCTCTCCTTGAGCCGCTTCTGAGCGATATAAGCACAAGTACGATCACGGATTACGAAAATGACAAGGCCGGTAACAGGATAACAGTTACCTATTCAAACGGTACTGTCGTAAGAGTTGATTTTAAGGATAAGAATATATGGTACAATGAAAAACTGATAAGCCTCGGAAAAGAGGCTGAGGAAGGGGAGATCAGATACTGATGAAGAAGCAAAGGGAGACAAAGCATCCTCGGCTTTCTTATGAGCGCAGAAAATCGCTCTGTGGATACGGTTTCATTTCGTTGTGGCTTATCGGAACGATCACCTTTTTTCTGATACCTCTCGGAAAATCACTGTGGTATTCATTCAATACCGTTACTATCGAGCCGGGCAGACTGAATATGAAGTGGATAGGTCTTTCAAACTACCGTGCTGCTCTCAATAAGGATCCCTATTATACCGATTATCTTGTTGATACTCTCATCGAAACACTATGGAAAACCCCGCTTATATTGATCTTCTCGCTGTTCATTGCAGTGATACTTAATCAGAAATTCAAGGGACGAGGTTTTGCAAGGGCAATATTCTTTCTGCCTGTTATAATAGCAACAGGACCGGTGTTCAAGATAATCAGCGGTGATATGGAGTCCACAGGCAATAACGGCTCTGCTAAATTCTCAACTATGTTCTCTACTGATCTTGTCGGCGATCTTATGCGTTTTCTTGGCATATACAACATAAGTCCGCGCATGACTGAGTTTATAACAGCAGTTGCGGATAATGTATTTGGTATAGTATGGAGTTCCGGTATACAGATACTTCTGTTTCTGGCGGCTTTGCAGAATATACCGCCGTCGGCAAAGGAAGCAGCTCAGCTTGAGGGCGCGACCTCGTGGGAGTTTTTCTGGAAGATAACCTTCCCGTATGTGAGTCCTTTTGTGTTGGTAAACCTTATATATACAGTAATAGACTCGTTTACAAACCCGCTGAATAAGGTAATGGAGAGAATACTCGTGTTCCAGAATCAGGACATCAATTACGGACTTGCTTCGGCAATGGCATGGATATATTTTGTAATTGTACTTGCTGCTGTCGGCATAGTTACAGCAGTAGTAAACAAATTCGTTTACTACGAAGTGGAATAGGGGGCGGAATATGGATAATACTGTTAATTCCGCTCTGAAAATGAAACGAAAGGCGCACAAGAGATTTTCGGAATGGGTTTGGGTGATATTCAGAGCCTGCATACTCATCGGGCTTTCTTTCATCATACTCTATCCGCTTATCTATATGATAAGCTGTTCATTCCGCGAAAGAAGCGATATGAACGATCCGACAGTAATGTGGATACCGCGCCATACTACGCTCTCAGTAATGCGTGAGACCGCGGAGGCTATGGACTTCTGGCAGACATTGCAGAACACACTTCTGCTGAATATCGGCTGTTCGATAGTGCAGGTATATTCATGTGCTCTGACAGGCTACGGTTTTGCGAGATTCAGCTTCAAGGGAAAGAAGCTGCTGTTCGGTATAGTTATAATGATGATACTTGTTCCAACACAGATAATCTCACTGCCGCTGTTCTTTCAGTTCAGGTATTTTCTGGGAAGTCCTGACATCAACCTCATCGACACCATGTGGACGATGTATCTTCCGGCAATGACTGCAAACGGCATACGTTCCGGACTTATGATATTTATATTCCGTCAGTTTTTCAAGGGGCTTCCGCGTGAGCTTGAGGATGCCGCATATATTGACGGCTGCGGTCCGTTCATGACTTTTCTCCGTGTTATGATGCCGAATGCACTTTCCGCGTTCCTGACTGTATTCCTCTTCTCGGTAGTGTGGTACTGGAACGATTATTACATAAGCGCGGTATTCTTCAACAACACCCAGACTGTTTCGACTGCGCTCTATAACCTCGACAGTATTCTTGCCCAGAGGATATTCGGAGATGCTACGATACAGCTTGATGCCCGCGAACAGGTTGTCTGGAAACAGGCTGGATGTCTGATCTCGATAGCCCCCTTGCTGATAATGTATATGTTCCTTCAGAAATATTTCACCGAAGGAATCGAGCGCTCAGGACTTGTCGGATAAGCGCTGATCCTTCATACTCCTCTTCAGAATAATTTTTTATAGCTGTGTCACAAATCATCCTTGCAAAGCGTTATATTATATGAGACGTCTCGAAGGGAAGGTGATATAATGGATCTCAAAGAATCAATTAAAATACAGAAGCTGTACGAGATATACGAACAGCCGATGTATCGTATCGCCTATGCGTTTCTGCACAACAGGGAAATGGCTGAGGACGCTGTATCCGAAGCATTTGTCAGGATAATCGGCAAAATAAACCGGTTGGGAGACGCTGAAAGCCCAAAAACGAAAAGCTATATCGTAAAAGTGATAAAAAGCACGTCTATCGGCATATATCGCCGGAATAAACGCAAGTATATGTATGAACAGCCTATTGATGATAATATTATGCAATTATCCGATCCGCTGACAGATGTTGAGGATAAGATAATTGCAGGAAGCACCGGTGAGATAATGAACGGTCTTGAAGAGACCGACCGGACGATAGTGATGTTCAGATGCAGATACGAAATGCCTTACAAGGAGATAGCACAGCGGACTTCGATGAGTGAAGCAGCTGTCCGGAAGCGTTTTGAACGTGCGAAAAGGCGGATAATAAAACTGAGAGGAGAGAATCCAAATGAAAACTGACTGGAACAAAATCGTTGAGGAAGCGTTTGAATCCAACGAAACTCACGTATTCTCAGAGAAGTATTGCCGCCGGCGCTCAGAATTGCAAGGAGGAAATACTATGGAGAAAAGAAGAATAACACAGAAAACACGCCGTTTCAATGCAGGTATCGCAGCAACTGCCGCAGCTATCCTCATCATTCCGGCAGCAACAGTCGGCGTTATTCATTTTTCATTGTCCGGAAATGGCGGCGGCGATAAGTTCGGCGCAGCAGTTGATGAAACAACTGCCGTAACAACAACTCTTGCTGCTGAAGCTTCAACAGAGGCTCTCACAGAGGCGCAGACAGATATAATGGAGCACGAAAAGGCAGTCGCATCGCAGCGTGAAGAGGAAAGAAAAAAATATTTAATTGATGAAAAACGCGATGATTTTGACAGCACAGAACAGTATCAGGTAGTTTATAACAACATCCCTGAGAATCTCATCCGGGATAAGGACGGCTGGAAGTTCGGATACTATATCAACGGCAAGCGTCAGACAGGCGGCATAACTCCTACACTTGCACATTTTAATACTGCTCAGAAGTGGGAGGATTATCTTGATTTCAAATTCAACAGGGACGGAAATTACCGCTCGGCAAGAGTTGAGGACTATGTTCTTGGTGAGGGTGATAATGAAAGACACGTTTATATCAGTTACAGACAGGAAGGCCCTCACGAGCCGGAATTTGACGGCGACTGGTGCGTCTCTGAGGATGACTGGGCAAGATGCTCGGCATCAGGCTATTTCAACAGAGATGTTGTGATCCGGTTTGCTGATAGCGACTATATCGTGTCGCTTGCTGTTCACAATACAGTGCCTGACGAGGAACTCAGATACTTCATTGAGGGCGTTGAACTCAAAGATAAGTCACAGACGGAATCAAATGCACAGGATGTGTATTATACGTTAACATTGTCTGAAACATCAAATGATGCTTTAGGTGCTTCAGCTAACTCTGCATCGGCAAACGCTGTTGTGGACAATTTTAGCCTTGATATGTATATGGCGGATAATACCGAAGAATACGATCAGAGCATAGCAGATCGTACCGCAGCAATTGAGAAGAGCGGCGCTAAATACACTATCTATGATGATCCGGTAATTGAAAACAAGAGCATATATATTGCTGTAAGGGATGATAAGCCGGTTGAGATAATGATAGGCTACAAGGAATATGGAGTATATGCAATTCTGAGCCCTCAGAAGGAAATTTCCATCGAGGAGGCAAAGAAGATCGCTGAGGAGGCTGTTATCGAAAAGACAACAAAGCCCTCTGATATCGCCGAGGCTTTGAACAGCGGCAACTGATATGTACAGGGCAGCAGCATTTATTATAATGTATATAATAGCGTGTATTACAACAAGAAGTGATAAAGGGGAGCGGTAACGCTCCCTTTTTATATTGGACTTGACAAAGCAGCAGACTGGTATATAATATATATGTGTTCGTTTTTATTTATGTGAGCAGAATCGGCTTGCATAAATTGTTAAAACAAAATTATCGTTCATGAAAAATTTACAAATTATTTTGCAAACTTTTGTCCTGAAACTATTGCAATCTGACCAGATATATGGTAAAATTATACCTGTTGAGCGCGCTGAAAGTGCGCTGACTGCAGAAGATATGCGTTGAAACGGAAGGTTGCTGCCGGTATGGCAGGTAATTTCCGTGGAGTATGTCCGATTTTAAACCGGGCGAATGGGATAACGGACACTGTTTGTGGTTATGATCGCACAGCTTGCGTATGTGCGGTAATGCTATATTTGTGTCTCATTATGTCTGTTACGGCTCGGAAAACAACGGTTTTTCGAGTTTTTTTATCAGATAAAGCATGAAACACACGGAAACGTGTGAATTCCCAGAAAGCGTCCCCGTAAATTTTTCAAGGAGGCGAAATTATGGCAGTCAACGAAAAGATCAGATTCAAGATCAAGGGTTACGATCACGCTACTGTTGATATTGCAGCAGCTAAGATCGTTGAGGCAGCTAAGAGAAGCGGTGCAAGAGTTTCAGGACCTATCCCGCTCCCGACAGATAAGGAGATCGTTACTATCCTTCGTGCTGTTCACAAGTATAAGGACAGCCGTGAGCAGTTCGAGATGAGAACTCACAAGAGACTCGTAGACGTTATCCGTCCTACTGACAAGACAACTGCTGCTCTTGACAAGCTTGAGATCCCTGCTGGCGTAGACGTTGTTATGGAGGTTAAGTAATTAACCGAAATTACGCTGGAAATCACCGTTTGGGAAACGGAATGGCGGTAGTCCGCCGGTCATGTTGACAACCTTTGTCAACCAATAACCTAACAGGAGGAAAACGATATGCAGAAAGGTATTATCGGCAAGAAGATCGGTATGACACAGATCTTCGATGAAACAGGAAAAGTTGTTCCTGTAACAGTAGTAGAAGCCGGTCCGTGCGTAGTAGTACAGAAGAAAACTGTTGAAAACGACGGATACGCAGCACTTCAGCTGGGTTACGGCGATGTTAAGATCCAGAGAATGAACAAGCCTCTCAGAGGTCACTTCGAGAAAGTTGATGTTGCTTGCAAGTCAACTCTTAAAGAGTTCAGACTCGACGACTGCGATTCACTCAATGTCGGCGACATTATCAAGGCTGATACTTTTGCAGTAGGCGACGCTATCGACGTTGTCGGCACAAGCAAGGGTAAGGGCTACGCTGGCCCGATCAAGCGCAACAACCAGCACAGACTCAAGGAAACTCACGGTACTGGTCCTGTTCACAGACAGGCAGGTTCAATGGGTGCTTGCTCCTCACCTTCAAGAATTTTCAAGGGCAAGATCCTCGCTGGTCACATGGGCGCTGAACAGGTAACTGTACAGAATCTCGAAATAGTTAAAATAGACGCAGAGAACAATATCATCGCTATCAAGGGCGCTATCCCCGGTCCTAAGGGCGGTATCGTTTGTATCGTTGACAGCGTTAAGGCTTAAGGAAGGAGGAAGCGTAAATGTCTACAATTTCAGTATTTGATATGACAGGTAAGCAGGTTTCCGAAACAGAACTCAATGATGCAGTTTTCGGAATTACTCCAAATGAAGCTGTTATGCACGCAATGGTAGTTAATTACCTCGCTAACCAGAGACAGGGCACACAGTCCACACTTACAAGAACAGAAGTAAGCGGCGGCGGAAGAAAGCCTTGGAGACAGAAGGGAACAGGTCATGCAAGACAGGGTTCAACACGTGCTCCTCAGTGGGTTCACGGCGGAATCGCTCTCGGACCAAAGCCCAGAGATTACAGATATGCACTCAACAAGAAGGTTCGCAGACTCGCTATGAGATCAGCTCTTTCTACAAAGGTGCTCGATAACAACATGATCGTTCTTGATGCTCTCACACTCGACAGCTACAAGACTAAGACTGTTGTTGAAATGCTTAAGGCTCTCGGCGTTGAGGGTAAGGCTCTCATCGTTACAGCTGAAGCAGATTCAAAGGTAATCAAGAGCGCAGCTAACATCCCTGGTGTTAAGACTGCTGCTGTAAACACACTCAATGTTTACGACATCCTCAACTATGACAAGTTCATTGTTGTTAAGAATGCCGTTGGAAAGATCGAGGAGGTATACGCATGATAAAAGCTGCTCAGGATATCATCCTCAAGCCTGTTATCACAGAAAGATCTATGGACGATCTTCAGGCAGGAAAATATACTTTTAAGGTAGCTGCTGACGCTAACAAGACAGAGATCAAGAAGGCTGTTGAAACACTCTTCGATGTTAAGGTAGCTAAGGTAAATACCCTCAATGTTAACGGTAAGGCTAAGAGAGTTGGTAAATATCTCGGCAAGACTTCCGATTGGAAGAAGGCTATCGTTACTCTTACAGAAGATTCTAAGGCAATCGAGTTCTTCGAGGGTATGGTCTGATAATTGATCAGATTCAGGTTATGGGAGTAATGCTCCCGCGAAAAACGCATTAAAGGAGAAATTAAAAATGGCTATAAAGACTTATAAGCCTACGACACCTTCGAGACGTCAGATGACAGTTACTGATTACTCGATCCTGTCAAAGGTTGAGCCGGAGAAGAGCCTTCTCGAACCAATGAAGAAGAAGTCGGGAAGAAACAGCTACGGCAGAATCACAGTTCGCCACAGAGGCGGCGGAAACAGAAGAAAGTACCGTATCATTGACTTCAAGAGAGATAAGGACAACATGATCGCTGTCGTTAAGACTCTTGAATATGATCCGAACAGATCCGCTTTCATCGCTCTCGTTGAATATGAGGACGGCGAAAAGAGATATATCCTCGCTCCTAACGGTCTTAAGGTAGGAGACAAGATCGAGTCCGGTTCTGAGGCTGATATCAAGCCGGGTAACGCACTCAAGCTTGAGGATATCCCAGTTGGTACATTCATTCACGCTATCGAGCTTTATCCTGGAAAGGGCGCTCAGCTCGTAAGAAGCGCAGGCAACCAGGCTCAGCTTATGGGTAAGGAAGGTGCTTATGCACTTATCAGACTTCCCTCAGGCGAAATGAGAAAAGTTCCGATCGGATGCAAGGCTGCAATCGGTCAGGTTTCAAATATCGACCACGAGAACGTTAACTACGGTAAGGCTGGTCGTGTAAGAAATATGGGTTGGAGACCTACTGTCCGCGGTTCAGTTATGAACCCATGCGATCACCCACACGGTGGTGGTGAAGGTAAATCACCTGTTGGACGTCCGGGCCCTGTAACACCTTGGGGCAAGCCTGCTCTTGGTTATAAGACTCGTAAGAAGCACAACAGAACTGATAAGTTCATCGTAAAGCGCCGCAACGGTAAGTAATCTGAAAGGAGGAACTGAATAATGAGCAGAAGCATTAAGAAGGGACCTTATGTCCAGGAAGTTCTCCTGAAGAGGGTCGTTGCAATGAACGAAGCAGGCGAAAAGAAGGTTCTTAAGACATGGAGCCGTTCTTCAACAATCTTCCCTGATTTCGTTGGTCATACATTCGCTGTTCACGACGGTCGTAAGCACGTTCCGGTATACGTAACAGAGGATATGGTAGGTCACAAGCTCGGCGAGTTCGCACCTACAAGAACTTATAAGGGTCACGCAGGCTCTAAGACATCTAACAACGGTAAGAAATAAGCGGAAGGAGGAGTTCAGAGATGGAAGCAAGAGCTTATTTAAGAAATGCTCGTATATCACCAAGAAAAGTTCAGATCGTTCTCGATCTTATCAGGAACAAGCCAGTTGACATCGCTTTAGCTACTTTGGATCTTACTCCTAAGGCTGCAAGCCCTATCGTTTCAAAGCTTGTAAAGTCTGCTCAGGCAAACGCTGAGAACAACTTCAGCATGGATAAGGATAATCTCGTGGTTTCTGAGTGCTATGTAACACCAGGTCCGATCATGAAGAGAATCATGCCAAGAGCTCAGGGCAGAGCATATAGAATTTTAAAGAGAACATCACACATAACAGTTGTTCTTACAGAAAAAGAATAATCCCAAGGAGGTTTGAGAAATGGGCCAGAAAGTTAATCCGCACGGACTTCGTGTCGGCGTTATTAAAGATTGGGATTCACGCTGGTATGCTAACAAGGCAGATTTCGGCGATACTCTCGTTGAGGACTACAACGTTCGTAACTTCATCAAGAAGAACTTATACGCTGCTGGTGTTCCCAGAATCGAGATCGAGCGTTTTGCCGATAAGGTAAGAATCCACATTCACTGCGCTAAGCCGGGTATCGTTATCGGCAGACAGGGTGCAGAGATCGAAAAGCTCAGAGCACAGCTCGAGGCTATGATGAAAAAGCAGGTTTTCGTAAACATCATCGAAGTTAAGCAGCCTGATATGGACAGCCAGCTCGTTGCTGAAAAGATCGCTCTCGATCTTGAGAACAGAGTTTCTTTCAGAAGAGCTATGAAGCAGTCTATCGGCAGAACAATGCGTCTTGGCGCAAAGGGTATCAAGGTCAAGGTTTCAGGCAGACTTGCCGGTGCTGAGATCGCAAGAAGCGAAAGCTATCACGAAGGTACTATCCCGCTTCAGACAATCCGTGCTGATATTGACTACGGCTTTGCTGAGGCTGATACAACTTATGGTAAGCTTGGCGTAAAGGTTTGGATCTATAAGGGCGAAGTTCTCAAGGGCGATGCTGCTAAGGCTGCTGCTCAGAGAGAAAAGATCGAAAGAAAGAACGATCCAAGAAATAACGACAGACGTCGCCGCGACGACAGACGCGACGGCAACAGACGCGGCGGCAACAGAAACAACCAGAACCGCGATGCAAAAAGAGAAGGAGGTAACCAGTAATGCTGCTTCCAAAGAGAGTTAAATACCGCAGAGTCCACAGAGGACGTCTTAAGGGTAAGGCATACAGAGGTAACAAGGTAACCTACGGTGATTACGGTCTTCAGGCTCTTGAGCCTGCTTGGATCACATCCAACCAGATCGAATCTGCCCGTATCGCTATGACTCGTTACATCAAGAGAGGCGGTCAGGTATGGATCAAGATCTTCCCTGATAAGCCGATCACAGAAAAGCCCGCTGAAACACGAATGGGTTCCGGTAAGGGTTCACCAGAATACTGGGTTGCAGTAGTAAAGCCCGGCAGAGTTCTTTTCGAGATCAAGGGCGTTGCTGAAGAAACTGCAAGAGAAGCTATGCGTCTTGCAATGCACAAGCTTCCTATCAAGTGTAAGTTCGTTACTAAAGCAGAGCAGGAGGTGGAGCAGTAATGAAGGCATCAGAGATCAGAGAATTATCAGTTGATGAGCTCAATCAGAAGCTTGTCAGCCTGAAGGAAGAGCTTTTCGCGCTCCGCTTTCAGCACGCTATAAATCAGCTTGATAATACAGCACGTCTTAAGGCTGTAAAGAAGGATATTGCACGCATCAAGACAACTCTGCGTGAGGCAGAGCTGAGCGCTGAGCAGTAAGAAAGGGAGGATTTAGCTAATGTCTACTGAGAGAAACCTTAGAAAAACAAGAGTAGGTAAGGTTGTAAGCGATAAGATGGATAAAACCGTCGTAGTTGCTATCGTTGATAACGTTAAACACCCGCTTTATAAGAAGATCATCAAGCGCACCGTTAAGCTTAAGGCTCACGATGAGAAGAATGAGTGCAGAATCGGCGACCGCGTTGAGGTCATGGAAACACGTCCGCTTTCAAAAGATAAGAGATGGCGTGTAACAAACATCATTGAAAAGGCTAAGTAATTTTGATAGAAGCTTTAAGCTTGAAAGGAGGAACTCGCTGTGATACAGATGCAGACTTATCTTAAAGTCGCTGATAACACAGGTGCAAAGGAACTTATGTGTATCAGAGTTCTGGGAGGTACACGCCGCAGATATGCAAATATCGGTGACGTTGTGGTTGCTTCAGTTAAGAAAGCAACACCCGGAGGCGTTGTAAAGAAGGGCGATGTTGTAAAGGCAGTTATCGTTCGTTCAGCAAAGGGTCTCAGAAGAGAGGACGGAACTTACATCCGCTTCGATGAGAACGCTGCTGTTATTATCAAGGAAGATAAGAACCCAAAGGGAACTCGTATCTTCGGACCGGTTGCTAAGGAGCTCCGCGAAAGGGAGTATACCAAGATCCTCAGCCTCGCACCGGAAGTTCTTTAATGGAGGTGTCATTCGATTATGAGTAAAGTACACGTAAAAACCGGTGACACTGTTATCCTTCTCACCGGTAAGTATGAGGATAAATATACCAGCAAGGACGACAGAAAGACTGGTAAGGTCGTAGAAGTCAGCCCTAAGGAGGGCAAGGTCATCGTTGAGGGTATCAACATGATCACAAAGCACGTTAAGCCCACAAGAATGGGTGAAAAGGGCGGAATCATCAAGACAGAAGCTCCTGTTTACGCTTCAAAGGTTCAGCTCGTTTGCCCTAAGTGCGGCAAGCCAACAAGAGTCGGCCACATAATTGAGGACGGCAAGAAGCTCCGCGTTTGCAAGAAGTGCGGAAAGTCTTTTGAATAATGTAAAGGAGAACGACAATGGCAAGATTAAAAGATTTTTATGTTAGTGACGTTGCTCCCGCTATGATGAAGAAATTCGGATACAAGAGCGTTATGCAGATCCCGAAGCTTGAAAAGGTTGTCATCAATGTTGGCGCCGGCGAAGCTAAGGATAATGCAAAGGTTATTGACGCTATCATGACAGACCTCGCAGCAATCACAGGTCAGAAGCCTATCGTATGCCGCGCAAAGAAGTCAGTAGCTAACTTCAAACTCCGTGAGGGTATGCCGATCGGTGTTAAGGTAACACTCAGAGCCGAGAAGATGTATGAATTCGTTGATAAGCTCTTCAATGTTGCGTTCCCACGTGTTCGTGACTTCAGAGGAATCAGCGCTAACTCCTTCGATGGCAAGGGCAACTACTCAACAGGTATCAAAGAACAGCTCATCTTCCCTGAGATCGAATACGATAAGATCGATAAGGTAAGAGGTATGGATATCAACTTCATCACAACAGCTAATACTGATGAAGAAGCAAAAGAGCTCCTTTCACTTATGGGCGCTCCGTTCATCAAGTAATAGGGAGGAAATAAAATGGCTAAGAAGGCAATGATCAATAAGCAGCAGAGAACTCCCAAGTATTCCACAAGAGCTTACAACAGATGTAAGATCTGCGGCAGACCGCACGCATATCTCAGAAAGTTCGGCATCTGCCGTATCTGCTTCAGAGAGCTTGCTCATGACGGTCAGATCCCCGGAGTTAAGAAGGCAAGCTGGTAAAATACTAAAAGGAGGTCACTCGGTATGCAAATCACTGATACAATAGCTGATCTTTTAACAAGAATTCGTAATGCGAATACTGCAAAGCACGCCACAGTTGACGTTCCCGCTTCAAGAGTAAAGAAGGACATCACTCAGATCCTCGTTGATGAGGGTTATGTGAAGGGCTTCCAGCTCATCGAAGACGGTAAGCAGGGCATAATCAGGATCACGCTTAAATACGGCGACAATAAGTCACCTGTAATAACAGGGCTCAGAAGAGTTTCAAAGCCCGGTCTGCGTATTTATTCAAGCTGCGCAGATATGCCAAAGGTCCGCAAGGGTCTCGGCATCGCTATCGTTTCAACTTCAAAGGGAATCGTTACTGATAAGAAGGCAAGAGAGCTTAATGTCGGCGGCGAAGTTCTCGCATACATCTGGTAAGGAGGAACTTCTATATGTCAAGAATAGGAAGAATGCCTATCACAGTTCCTGCTGGTGTAGAGGTTAAGAACGATAACAATCTCATCACTGTTAAGGGACCAAAGGGCGAACTTAAGAGACAGTTCAGCACAGAGCTCGGTATTGAGGTCGAGGCTGGTACAATAACAGTTACAAGACCAAGCGATGACAAGCGTCACCGTTCACTTCACGGTCTTACAAGAACTCTCATCGCTAACATGGTTGAGGGTGTAACAAACGGATATTCAAAGACTCTCGAGATCGAGGGTGTCGGCTACCGTGCTGCAAAGAGCGGAAACAAGGTTACTCTTAACCTCGGTTTCTCACATCCGGTTATCCTTGAGGAAACAGATGCGATCAAGATCGATGTTCCTCAGCCTAACAAGCTCGTTATCACAGGTATCGACAAGCAGGCAGTAGGTCAGTTTGCTGCTGAAGTACGCGAAAAGCGTCCACCTGAGCCATATAAGGGCAAGGGTATCAGATATGCCGGCGAGCGCATCATCCGCAAGGAAGGTAAGGCCGGTAAGGGCAAGAAGTAATTAGAAGGAGCAAATTGCTATGATTAAGAAATTTGACAGCAATAAGGCAAGATTAAAGAGACATCGCAGAGTTCGTGCAAAGATCTCAGGAACTCCCGAGCGTCCACGTCTGAATGTGTTCCGTTCATCAAAGCACATCTATGCTCAGATCATCGATGATATAAACGGTGTTACTCTTGCTTCAGCATCAAGCATGGACAAGGGCTTTGAAGGCAACGGCGGCAACGTTGAAGGCGCACGTAAGGTCGGAGAAATGATCGCTAAGAATGCAGCTGCAAAGGGCATCAGCGAAGTTGTTTTCGACAGAGGCGGCTACCTCTACCACGGAAGAGTTAAGGAACTCGCAGAGGGCGCACGTGAAAACGGATTAAAGTTCTAAGAGGGAGGTAAAACAATGGCTAATATTGAAACACAGGCTCCTGAGCTCGTTGAGAAGGTTGTTTCTATCAACCGTGTATCAAAGACCGTTAAGGGCGGACGTATCATGAAGTTTGCTGCACTCGTAGTAGTAGGCGATGGAAATGGTACAGTAGGCTTCGGTCTCGGAAAATCCGGAGAAGTTCCGGATGCTATCCGCAAGGGCATCGAGGATGCTAAGAAGAACCTGAAGAAGGTTGCTCTCAAGGGAACTACTATCCCACACGAAATCGTTGGTGAATTCGGCGCAGGCAGAGTGCTTATGAAGCCCGCTGCTCCCGGTACCGGCGTTATCGCAGGCGGTCCTGTCCGTGCAGTAATCGAAGTTGCTGGTATCAAGGACATCAGAACAAAGTCACTTCGTTCAAACAACCCCTGCAACGTTGTTAGAGCTACCATCAACGGTCTTTTAAACTGCACTTCTGCTAAGGAAGTTGCTGCTAAGAGAGGCAAGACCGTTAAGGAAATTTTAGGTTAAGGAGGCAGTAACAATGGCTAAGAATATCAAGCTCGTAAAGAGCCTTATCGGCAGAAAGAAAGACCAGATAGCTACTGCTCAGTCTCTCGGACTCAGAAAAGTCGGCGATGTAACAACTCAGCCCGACAACGCTCAGACACAGGGCAAGATCACTAAGATCTCTCACCTCATTGAGGTTACAGAAGCGTAAGCAAGGAGGTGCAACGATATGAAAATTCATGAATTAACACCCGCTCTCGATTCAAACAAGGCTTCAAAGCGTATAGGCAGAGGTCACGGATCCGGAAACGGTAAGACAGCTGGTAAAGGTCACAAGGGACAGAATGCCCGCAGCGGCGGCGGTGTAAGAATCGGCTTTGAAGGCGGACAGATGCCTCTTGCAAGACGTATTCCTAAGAGAGGTTTCAATAACATCTTCGCAACAAAGTATGCAACTATCAATGTATCAGACCTTAATAAGTTCAAGGATGGCACTGTTGTTGATACAGAACTTCTCGTGGCTTCAGGTCTCGTTAAGAAGGTTTGCGACGGAGTTAAGGTTCTCGGAAACGGCGAGCTTACTTCTAATCTTACAGTAAAGGCTGCTAAATTCTCACAGAGCGCTATCGAAAAAATCGAAAAGGCTGGCGGGAAGGCAGAGGTGATGTAATTGTGTTTCAGACCCTGAAAAAGGCTTGGGGAGTTCCTGAGATCAGGAAAAAGCTCCTTTACACATTACTCATGATAGTTATTTTCAGACTGGGAAGTGCTATCACAGTTCCTTTCCTCGATTCAGAGGTAGTAAAGGACTGGATGGATAACAGCGCTACTGACGGAAACTTCCTTGAGTATCTCAATATCCTCACTGGTGGTGCGCTCTCTCAGGCAACTATCTTCTCACTTTCAATCACACCATTCATCAATGCTTCGATCATCATGCAGCTGCTGACATTTGCACTGCCGCCTCTCGAACGTATGCGTGACGAGGGCGAAGAGGGAAGAAAGAAAATTGATAAGATAACGGGCTTCGTTGCTCTTATCCTTGCTTTCTTCATGGCTTATGCTTACTACCTTACATTAAAACGCCAGACAGATGCTATCAAGTATACTTCAGGCAGTGAGGGCGTATTCTCTGCGGCAGTTATTATCCTCAGCTTTGTTGCTGGTGCTTCATTCGTAGTATGGATGGGTAACCGTGTAAGCGATAACGGTATAGGAAACGGTGTTTCTATCATACTCTTTGCCGGTATCGCAGCGAGATTCCCGACCGATGCAGGTCTTCTCATCAAGCTTACCAAGCAGACTCCTGAGAAATACCTCTTCGTTTCACTCGGCTATCTCGTATTCATTCTCTTCGAGATCGGCTTCATCGTTTTCATGAACGAGGCAGAAAGACGTATCCCGATACAGTACGCTAAGCGTGTTGTAGGAAGAAAACAGTTCGGCGGTCAGAAGACACATATCCCGATAAAGGTATGTATGAGCGGCGTTATGCCAATTATCTTCGCTATGTCATTCATGGCTCTCCCACAGACAATTCAGCTCTTTAAGGGTCAGCCAACTGAAACAAGCGGATTCTACTATCACTTCTGCGAGTTCTTCAAGAGAACAAGCTGGAGCTACGCTATACTCTACTTCCTGCTCATCATCGCTTTCAACTATTTCTATGTTTCGATCCAGTATAACCCGATCGAGATCGCAAATAACCTTCGTCAGTCAAACGGTGGTATCCCCGGTATCAGACCTGGTAAACCAACATCTGATTACATCGCAAGGGTTCTCAATAAGATCTCTCTCGTTGGTGCATTCTTCCTTGGCATTGTGGCTATCATCCCGATATTCATCGCAATGGCAGACCAGAATCTCCAGTCGCTTTCAATGGGCGGTACAACTATACTGATCGCAGTCAGTGTTGCTCTTGAAACAACACGAACACTTGAATCACATCTTATGATGCGTCATCATAAGGGCTTCTTACAGTAAAGGAGGAACGGAATATGAATCTTATCTTTTTAGGCGCTCCCGGCGCAGGTAAGGGTACTCAGGCTGAGGTCGTTTCCGAAGCACTGAATATCCCCCAGATCTCCACAGGCAATATTCTTCGTGAAGCTGCCAAGAACGGTACAGAGTACGGTCTCAAGGCAAAGGCTGCTATGGACGCCGGCGCTCTCGTTTCAGACGATATTGTAATCGGTATCCTGAAGGAGAGAATCGCTGAGGACGACTGCAAAAACGGTTTCATCCTCGATGGATTCCCCAGAACCGTTCCACAGGCAGAGGCTCTCGATCAGATGAACATCAGAATTGATAAAGTTATCGAGATTGATGTTGCTGATGAAACTATCAAGCAGAGAGTTTCAGGCAGAAGAGTTTGTCAGGGCTGCGGCGCTTCTTATCACGTTGAGTATAAGCCTTCCAAGGTTGAGGGCGTTTGTGATAAGTGCGGCGATAAGACTGTTATCCGTAAGGATGATCAGCCGGAAGTCGTTCTCGACAGACTTGCAACATATCACGAGAAAACAGCTCCTCTCAAGGACTATTACGAGAAACAGGGCAAGCTTGTTACCGTTAAGGGACAGGAAGAGGTCGCTGAAACTTCAAAACTCACTCTTGCTGCGGTAGGGGTAGAGAAATAAATGAGCATAACAATCAAATCAAAGTCCGAATTAGCCATAATGCGTGAAGCAGGCAGAATAACCTGCGGCGCAATATGGTATGCGGGCGAAAGATTAAGGGCGGGTATGTCGACACTCGATGTTGATAAGCTTGTTGGCGAATATTTCGCAAGGCATGGCGCAAAATCCTGCTTTAAAGGGCTTTATGGATTCCCGGGCAATGCTTGTATCTCAGTTAATGAGGAGATCATACACGGGATCCCGAAAGCAAGCCACAGATTAAAGGAAGGCGATATCGTCAGCATCGATACAGGTGCTGCCTATAAAGGCTTTAACGGCGATAGCTGCTGGACTTTTCCTGTCGGCAAAATATCTGATGAAGCCAAGGCATTGCTTGAGGTAACTGAGAAAAGCCTTTACGAAGGTATCGCTCAGGCTCAGGTGGGCGCAAGGATCGGAGATATATCTCATGCTGTTGAAGAGTTCTGTGCTTCACGAGGCTACGGAATCGTAAGAAATTACTGCGGCCACGGTATTGGCAGAGAAGTTCACGAATCACCCGAAATTCCGAACTGGGGAAAAGCCGGACACGGTCCCAGACTGGTTGCGGGTATGACCATTTGCATCGAGCCGATGATAAATGTCAAAGGCGATGATGTTAAGGTAATGAAGGACAATTGGACCGTGGTTACCAAAAGTGGTTCACTTTCTGCTCATTTTGAGCATATGATCGCAATAACTCCTGACGGTCCCGTCATTTTGACGCAGCCCTGACAGGGGGAATAATTGTGAAGTTTATGAAAGGCTCAGTCGTCAGGGCGGCTGCCGGAAGAGATAGCGGAGGATTCTTCGTTGTTACCGGAACTGACAATGACTATTGCTATATTGCGAACGGGAAAAGCAGAAAACTCGCTAAGCCCAAACGCAAGAACGCAAAACATTTGTGCCCGACAGACAGTATGATAAGTATTAACGATATTACCGATAAAAAACTCAGAACTCTGCTGAGAGAATTTACCAGCAGTGAGTGCAAGGAGGGTAACTAAAGTGTCCAAGGAAGATGTTATCGAGGTTGAGGGTGTTGTGATCGACGCTCTGCCAAATGCAATGTTCAAGGTTCAGCTTGAGAACGGTCACGAGGTATTATCACACGTTTCCGGCAAGCTCAGAATGAATTATATCAGAATCGTGCCGGGTGACAAGGTAAAGCTTGAAATGTCACCATATGACCTTTCAAAAGGCCGTATAACATGGCGCGTAAAGTAAAGATCAACGGCAGTTGGAATTACAACAGCCTTATCCGCTAAAGGAGGTATTTAAAATGAAAGTAAGACCTTCAGTAAAACCTATTTGCGAGAAGTGCAAGATCATTAAACGTAAAGGCAGAATCATGGTTATCTGCGAAAACCCTAAGCACAAGCAGCGTCAGGGTTAATCCGCGTAATGCATTAATGGAGGTGCAATTATAATATGGCAAGAATAGCCGGTGTTGACCTTCCAAAGAATAAGAGAATCGAAATCGGTCTCACTTATATCTACGGAATCGGTCGTCAGACTGCAACTAATATCCTCGCTGCAACAGGCGTAAACCCTGATGTAAGAGTAAAGGATCTCGCTGAAGAGGACGTTGCTAAGCTTCGTGACTATATCGATGCAAACTATACCGTTGAGGGTGACCTTCGCCGTGAAGTAGCTCTTAACATCAAGAGACTCGTTGAAATAGGCTGTTACAGAGGCGTTCGTCACAGAAAGGGTCTCCCTGTAAGAGGTCAGAGAACCAAGACAAACGCAAGAACCCGCAAGGGCCCTGTAAAGACTATCGCTAACAAGAAGAAGTAAGGAGGTTATGAGCTTTGGCACAGCAGAAAGGTAAAAAAGTTACTACCGTCAGAAGACGTAGAGAACGCAAGAATATCGAAAGCGGCGCAGTTCATATTCAGTCCACTTTCAATAATACGATCGTAACGATCACAGATACAGCCGGAAATGCAATTTCATGGGCAAGCGCTGGTGAGCTTGGCTTCAGAGGTTCAAAGAAGTCTACTCCTTTCGCAGCACAGACAGCAGCAGAAACAGCTGCTAAGGCTGCTATGGAACACGGTCTCAAGAACGTTGAAGTATACGTTAAGGGACCAGGTGCAGGTCGTGAGGCTGCTATCAGAGCACTTCAGACAGTAGGTCTTGAGGTAAAGATGATCAAGGACGTAACTCCTATCCCGCATAATGGATGCCGTCCGCCCAAGAGACGTCGTGTCTAATCACATTTGGAGGTGTTTTAAATGGCAGTTCAGAAAGAACCTATTCTTAAAAAGTGCAGATATCTGGGCATAAGCCCCGCAGTTATGGGCGTTTCTAAGAAGGAATCTATCAGATTCAAGAACGCTAATAACAGAAAGAAGATCTCTGAATATGGTCTTCAGCTTAAGGAAAAGCAGAAGCTGAAGTTTATCTATGGCGTACTCGAAAAGCAGTTCTATCACTACTTCGAGATCGCTGAAAAGATGGAAGGCAAGGCTGGTGACAACCTCATCACTTGTCTCGAATCAAGACTCGACAGCGTTGTTTACAGAATGGGTCTCGCTCTCACAAGAAGAGAAGCAAGACAGCTTGTTGTTCATAACCACTATACAGTTAACGGCAAGAAAGTAAATATTCCTTCCTATCGCGTAAAGGTCGGCGATGTTATCGCTCTCCGTGAAAAGGACAGAACTTCTGATAAGTTCAAGGCAACAGTAGAAGAAACTAAGGACAGACTCGTTCCGATCTGGCTCACAGCTAATAAGGACGACTTCTCTGCAACAGTTAACCGTCTGCCATCAGCAGAGGATATTGACTACGAGGTTGCTACACACCTTATCGTCGAGCTGTACTCCAAGTAATCAGTTACTTGATATTTCAGAACTCGAAATCAATAGTAAATGTGAAATAGGAGGGTTTTTATGCTGGAAAAAATTAATAAGCCTGATATTGATATTGTCGAGCTTAAAAGTGACGGCAAATACGGCAAATTCGTTTTAGCACCGCTGGAGCGTGGATACGGTATAACACTTGGAAACAGCCTCAGGCGTGTGCTGCTCTCCTCACTTCCGGGTGTGGCTGTAACATCAGTTAAGCTTTCGGGCAAGGATGGCACAGTTCACCACGAGTTATCAACAATTCCGGGTGTGAAAGAGGATGTCACAGAGATTATCCTCAGCATCAAGGGACTTACTGCTAAACTCTACGGAGAAGGACCTAAAACAGTCTATATAGAGGCAGAGGGCGAATGCGAAATAACCGCCGGTGATATAAAAACCGACTCTGAGGTTAATATCCTCGATCCCGGTATGCATATCGCAACACTGGGCAAGGACGCTAAGCTTTACATGGAGATCACTATCGACAGAGGAAGAGGCTATGTTTCAGCTGAAAGAAACAAGAAGCAGATCAACCTCCCAGTTGATGTGATCGCAGTAGACAGCATCTATACTCCTGTTCTGAAGGTAAATTATACCGTTGAGGATACCCGTCTCGGTCAGGTAACTGACTATGATAAGCTTACTATGGAAGTATGGACAGATGGTACTATCTCCGCAAAGGAAGCTCTTTCACAGGCAGCCAATCTTCTTGGCGAACATCTCAAGCTTTTCATCGACCTATCTGAAGAGGCAGGTCTTGCTGAGGTTCTTGTGGAAAAGGATGAGAAGGGTAAGGAGAAGATCCTTGAAATGACCATTGAGGATCTTGACTTATCGGTACGTTCTTTCAACTGTTTGAAGCGTGCCGGAATCAATACCGTGGATGACTTGATCAACAAGTCTGAGGAAGAAATGATGAAGGTTAGAAACCTTGGAAAGAAATCCTTCGATGAGGTTAAGGAGAAGCTCCAGTCACTTGGATTCGATCTTAGCTCAGAAGAGGATCAATAACCGAAACACTTATACGAAAAGGAGTGAATTACAATGCCGGGTACAAGAAAGCTGGGCAGAACAACTGACCATAGAAAGGCTATGCTCAGAGGCATGGTAACTTTCCTTCTTGAGAACGGTCAGATCGAAACGACTGTTACAAGAGCAAAGGAAGTTCGTGCTGTTGCAGAAAAAATGATTACTATCGGTAAAAATGATGATCTGCACTCCAAGCGTCAGGTATTAGCATACGTAACAAAGGAATCCGTTGCAAAGAAGCTTTTCGACGAGATCGCACCTAAGTACGCTGATAGAAACGGCGGATATACACAGATCGTAAAGATCGGTCCACGTCGTGGTGACGCTGCTGAAATGGCTATAATCAAGCTTGTTTGATCGCAGATAATATAGTAATTAAAGCCGCTCTCAGAAGAGAGCGGCTTTTAGTTTTTTATTGTGAGAAAAGTATGCAGGGATTCAGCTATTGATATGTAAAACTGCAATAAAAAAAGCCTGTCC
>ONAI01000059.1 GCA_900315755.1 uncultured Ruminococcus sp. | reverse complement strand
TCATAAGACTTATTGTTACATTTTTCACAGCTAAATACAAGGAGGTTCATTTAATGAATTCAGCTAAATCAACTGTTCCCTTCAAGGGTACTCCTGAACAGGAGGCGCAGCTTCTCAAGGTCATCGAAGAGAAGAAGGACGATAAGGGCTCTTTAATGCCGATTCTCCAGAAAGCTCAGGAGATCTACGGTTATCTCCCTATCGAAGTTCAGACCATCATTTCTGACAATACCGGTATCCCGCTTGAGAAGATCTACGGTGTTGTAACTTTCTATGCACAGTTCTCACTCTACCCGAAGGGTGAATATACAATCTCAGTCTGTCTTGGTACAGCCTGCTATGTTAAAGGCTCCGGTGATATTTACAACAAGCTTCAGGAAAAGCTTGGCATCGGCGGCGGCGAATGTACTGCTGACGGTAAATTCTCGCTCGACGCTTGCCGCTGCATAGGCGCTTGCGGTCTTGCACCTGTTCTCACAGTAAATGAGGACGTTTACGGCCGTCTCACAGTCGACGATGTAGACAAGATCATCGCTAAATACGCTTGATCCAACATAATATCACTTAGGAGGTTAATTTATGAAAACTCTTGAAGAACTCAAGGTTATCAGAGACAGCATGGCTGGTGAGGTAGCCCTCAGAACACACGGCAATGCTGCTTCAAAATATGAAAGACACGTCCTCGTGTGCGGCGGTACAGGATGTACTTCTTCCGGTTCTCCGAAGATCATCGAGGAACTCAAAAAGGAGTTCGCTGCTAAGGGACTTACAGATAAAGTTCAGATCGTAAAAACAGGATGCTTCGGTCTCTGCGAAAGAGGACCTATCATGATCGTTTATCCTGAGGGTTCATTCTATTCACGCGTTAAGGTAGAGGAGATCCCACGCATCGTTGATGAGCACCTCATCGGCGGCAATCCTGTTAAGGAATTCCTCTATGAGGAAACTGTTGACGGCGATAATATCAAGGCTCTCGATGATACTGCTTTCTATAAGAAGCAGCACCGTGTTGCCCTCAGAAACTGCGGCGTTATCAATCCTGAAGACATCAACGAGTACATAGGCAGACATGGCTATGAGGCTCTCGGTAAGGTCCTCACAACTATGACTCCTGAGGACGTTATCCAGACTATCCTCGATTCAGGTCTCCGCGGAAGAGGCGGCGGCGGATTCCCGACTGGTATGAAGTGGAAGCTCGCAAGAAATATCGTTCCTAACGCTGATCAGAAATACGTTTGCTGTAACGCTGACGAGGGAGATCCGGGTGCATTCATGGACCGTTCCGTTCTCGAAGGCGATCCGCACGTAGTTCTCGAAGCTATGTCTATCGCTGGTTACGCTATCGGCGCTACACAGGGTTATATCTACGTTCGTGCTGAGTACCCGATCGCTGTTGAGCGTCTTAACATCGCAATCAAGCAGGCTCGTGAAGCTGGTATGCTCGGCAAGAACATCTTCGGCACTGATTTCTGCTTCGACATCGACCTCCGTCTTGGCGCAGGCGCTTTCGTATGCGGCGAAGAGACTGCTCTTATGACTTCTATTGAAGGCAACCGCGGTGAGCCGCGTCCGAGACCTCCTTTCCCGGCTGAAAAAGGTCTCTTCCAGAAGCCAACTATCCTCAACAATGTTGAGACTTATGCTAATATCCCTCAGATCATCCTCAATGGTGCAGAATGGTTCGCATCAATGGGTACTGAGAAGTCAAAGGGAACAAAGGTATTCGCTCTCGGCGGTAAGATCAAGAACACTGGTCTCGTTGAAGTTCCTATGGGTACAACCCTCCGCGAAGTTATCGAAGAGATCGGCGGCGGTATCCCGAACGGCAAGAAGTTCAAGGCTGCTCAGACAGGCGGTCCTTCCGGCGGATGTATCGATGCTTCAAACTTCGATATCCCGATCGACTATGATAACCTCATCGGTATCGGTTCAATGATGGGTTCAGGCGGACTTATCGTTATGGACGAAGATAACTGTATGGTTGATATCGCTAAGTTCTTCCTCGAATTCACTGTTGATGAATCATGCGGTAAGTGTACACCATGCCGTATCGGTACAAAGAGAATGTACGAGATCCTCGACAAGATCACAAAGGGTAAGGGTACTCTCGAAGACCTCGATAAGCTCGAAGAACTCGCTTATCACATCAAGGCTAACTCCCTCTGCGGACTTGGTCAGACAGCTCCTAACCCTGTTCTTTCAACACTCAGATGCTTCCGCGATGAATATGTCGCTCACGTTGTTGATAAGAAGTGTCCTGCTGGTGTATGTAAGGATCTTCTCAGCTTTGAGATCATCAAGGATAGCTGTATCGGCTGCGGAATGTGTGCTAAGCAGTGTCCTGCTTCCGCTATCACAAGAACTGATTATATCGCTCCCGGCAAGAAGCTTGCTGCAATGGAGATCGATAAGAATAAGTGCGTGAAGTGCGGTGCTTGTATCGCAACATGTAAGTTCAAGGCAATCATCAAGAAGTAAGCGGAGGAATACTAATGGAAAATATTACTGTCAAAATCAACGGTGTTGAATTAGAAGTACCTAAGGGCACCACTGTTCTTGAGGCTGCTCATAAGGCTGGCTTTGAAATTCCTACACTTTGCTATATGAAAGAGATAAACGAGATCGGCGCTTGCCGTATCTGCGTTACTGAGGTAAACGAGGGCAGAGGTTTCCGTCTCGTAGCAGGCTGTGTATACCCATGCTCAAACAATATGGAGATCCTCACAAATTCTCCTAAGGTTATCGAATCAAGAAAGAAGACTCTTGAACTCATTCTTTCAACTCACGATAGAAAGTGTCTCTCCTGCGTCAGAAGCGGCAACTGCGAACTCCAGAAGCTCGCTAAGGACTACGGCGTTGAAGACGCTTCAGTTTACGATGGCGTTAAGAATGAATATGAAGTTGATAACTCAGCTGCACATATGTATCGTGATAACAACAAGTGTATCCTTTGCCGCCGCTGCGTAGCAGTATGTTCAAAGACACAGGGTATCGGCGTTATCGGTGCTAACGAGCGTGGTTTCAAGACATATATCGGCTCTGCTTTCGATATGGGACTCGGTGAGACAAGCTGCGTATCATGCGGTCAGTGTATCGCTGTATGTCCTGTCGGCGCTCTCTCTGAGAAGGACTACACTAAGGAAGTTCTCGCAGCTATCGCAGATCCTGAGAAGACAGTTCTCGTTCAGACTGCTCCTGCTGTACGTGCTGGTCTTGCTGAGTGCTTCGGCAACCCGATCGGTACAGACGCTGAGGGCAAAATGGTCGCTGCTCTCAGAAGACTCGGCTTCGATAAGGTATTCGATACCGATTTTGCTGCTGACCTTACTATCATGGAAGAAGCTAACGAGTTCATCGAGCGCGTTCAGAACGGCGGAACTCTCCCGCTTATCACATCATGTTCACCAGGATGGGTAAAGTTCTGTGAGCACTACTATCCTGATCTTCTCGATCACCTTTCAAGCTGTAAGTCACCACAGCAGATGTTCGGTGCAACAGCTAAGACATACTGGGCTCAGAAGATGGGCATTGATCCTAAGAATATCGTTATGGTTTCTATCATGCCATGTACTGCTAAGAAGTTTGAGATCGGCAGAGACGATCAGAGTGCTGCCGGCGTTCCTGACGTTGATTACGCTCTCACAACACGTGAGCTTGGCAGAATGATCGAGCGTGCAGGCATCCTCTTCAATTCACTTCCGGAAGAGAAGTTTGATGATCCGCTCGGAATCTCAACAGGTGCTGGTGTTATCTTCGGTGCTACCGGCGGTGTTATGGAGGCTGCTCTCAGAACAGCTGTTCATACTCTCACTGGCGAGAATGTTACTGACCTCACTGAGGTTCGCGGTACTGAGGGAATCAAGGAAGCTGCTTACAATGTCGGCGACCTCAATGTTAAGGTCAAGGTTGCAAGCGGTCTTGCTAACGCAAGAAAGATCCTCGACGACATCAGAGCAGGCAAGTGCGATGCTCAGTTCATCGAGATCATGGCTTGTCCTGGCGGCTGTGTAAACGGCGGCGGTCAGCCACAGGTACCAATGGGCGTAAGAAACTTCGTTGACATCAGAGAAGAGAGAGCTAAGGTCCTCTACAACCTCGATAAGTCAATGCCTATCAGACAGTCTCACGAAAACCCTGCTATCAAGAAGGTTTATGAGGAATTCTTCGAGAAGCCGGGCAGCCACAAGGCTCATGAGGTTCTCCACACAACTTATGTGAAGAGAAAAGTTAACGAGATATGATCGTTGAATAGTATTTTAGGAGCGGACGAAAGTCCGCTCTTTTTGTTTGGATATTGCTATTTTTAAGATTATGTGGTATTATTACTATATGAAGTGTAAAGGAGTCCGGAAATGAAGATCACGAGAATCAAACTAAACTGCAGTGAAGAAGCTGAAATGAAACGCGATATAAGTACGGATTCTGCACTGTTTTACTTCAAGAGCCCTGTCGTTTTCAGCAAAGCTGGCAGACGTATCAAAATGCGCGGCAACTCGGCTGCGATTTTTTCAAGCGGATATATGCAGAATTTCCAACCGGCTCTCGGTACAAAATTCTGCTGCGACTATGTCCTGTTCAGGATGTCCGCAGGCGATAAGCAGTACCTCTCAGCAAGCGGCATTCCCATAGATGAACCGATAGAGGTAGGGGATGATTACGTTGTTTCGGGGATACTTCGCTGTATGAAGGCGCAGTCTATGCGCCAGAACAGTGCCAACGATGAGTTCATGGAGCTCTCTCTGCGTACTATTTTTATTGCACTTAACGGCAGTGAAGAAGGTGTACATGAGAAGGATGTTCCGCACCTGAATAAGCTCAGGAAGCTCCGCGATGAGATATACAGTTCGCCGGCTGAGATCTGGGAAGCCGACATCCTTGCAGAAAAAATGGGCATAAGCCGCGCTTATTTTCATAGGATATACCTTGCAGCTTTCGGCGTTACCTGCCGTCAGGACGCCATTGAGAGCCGCCTGCAATATGCCGCTGAGCTCCTGCGGGATAACAGTCTGACCCTGAGCGAGATAGCAGAAAAATGCGGCTACGAAAGCGACTCTTACTTCATGCGCCAGTTCAAACAGCATAAGGGCTGCACTCCGACTGAATACCGCAAAAAGATACTTGAATCCGAAGAGTAAATATATGCCGTTTATTTGAAAAATCTGAAAAAACTCTTTACAAATAACGTGAAATGTGCTATAATATTTAAGATTGATGAATTATGACCATTTTACTTCTAAGGAGAGATCTATATATATGAGTAACGGCAACTATCGCAGAAATCACAGGAGACAGCGGTCTTCAAAGAGATACAGAGTCAGATATGACCGTATCGCTGCTGTTGTGCTTGTATTAGTTGTGTTTATCGTTATACTTACTTCATGCGTTAAAAGCTGCTCAAAAAGCGATGAAAGCTCAGATAAGGAAAATGAGACCACAACAGCAGCTGCTGAAACAACACAGTCATCCATAATTGATAACCTCGATACCAGCAAGCAGTCTGATACCATCCTTACAACTGCTATCGACACTCTCAGACCGGATGCTTCTCAGTTCGTTACTGAAACTCACGCTAAAACTGACGTTTACAGAGGTAATCTTGTGCTCGTAAATTCCGGAAATGAATATAAATTCCCGGCTGACGATACAGATCCTGTTACCGTTTATAACAACAAGGCGAACGATTATTACAACGTAAGCGATTACGTTATCAGGCTCGATAAGGAAACCCTCAGTAATATCGACAACTGGATGAACGATTTCTATGCCGCTAATAAGAACACAGATGTTACTATTATCGGCGGTTTCCGTACACTCGAAGAGCAGAACGACAAGTTCAACAGCGGATATTCAAGCTTCCGCGGCGGTTACACTGATTACCATACAGCAAGGACCTTTGATATGGGCGTTTTCCCGAAGGACGGTTCAAGCTCGGGATATTATACTCCTACCGGCATCTACGCATGGCTCGATGAAAATGCTGCTAATTACGGATTTATCCAGAGATTCCCGGCTGGCAAGGAGTCGATCACCGGTGAACAGGCAAGAACTCAGACCTATCGCTACGTTGGAAAGCCTCATGCAAATTATATGAAGCAGAACAATCTCTGCCTTGAAGAGTATATCGAAACGATCAAGTCATATACTAACACTGCACCGCTTGAAATAACAGTCGGACAGACCCTTTATCAGGTCTACTACGTTCCGGCATCTGCTGAGGGAAATACCGATGTTCCTGTTCCGCAGAACAAGTCCTATACGATCTCAGGAAATAATTCCGATGGTTTTATCGTTACATTGACACTCAACTAAAAAACAGCGTCCCCCGAAAGGGGGACGTATTCGCCTATATACAAATATTCTGAATAAAGGAGATAACAGTGAAAAAGATCCCATTCCTGATATGTGCAGCGATGTGCGCTTCGATGGCGGTCTCATGCGGGAATAAAGATAAGGGTGACGGTATAGGTCACCTTTATAATGCGGCTCTTCAGGGGAATCCGCAGAGTCTTGATCCGCAGTATGCAAATGATGCTTCATCGAACACTGTAATAAAGAATATGTACAGCGGTCTTATGCAGACTGAGCCGAGCGGCGCTATTTCGTGCTGCAATGCAAGCAAATACTCAGTCTCACCGGACGGTCTCACATATACATTTGAACTCAGAAAGGATAATTACTGGTTCAAGGACGATAACGGAAACGATATTATCGAGAAATCAGAGTATTTCCCGGTAACTGCAAAGGACTATGTTTTCGCCTTTCAGCGGCTGCTTGATCCGAAAATGCAGTCGCCTTACGCTGAGTGCTATTCATGTATCAAGGGCGGCGAGGACATCATCAGCGGCAGGCTGTCGCCGGATGAGGCTGGCGTTAAGGCTGTTGACGACTATACCCTCGAAATAACCCTCGATTACCCTTCGGCGGAGTTCCTGAGACTTCTCGCACTTTCTCCGGCTTCGCCCTGCAATGAGGAATTCTTCCTTTCGACTAAGGGCAGATACGGTCTTGATGATAAGTCTGTCATGTCCAACGGAGCATTTTATATGCGTCAGTGGTACTATGATCCTTATGGACATCATAATATACTTTATATGAAAAAGTGTGATATAAACGCAAATCTTGAACGTCAGGTGCTGCCTTCGTATCTTAGCTTCACAATTGAGAAAAATGAGGATGATGTTCGTCAGTGCTTCAAGGATGACGAGATAGAGTGCTTTACGACTCTCAGCAGTTCTTACAGTTCATCAAAGTATTCGGTTACTGAGAAGAGCGCTGTTACTCTCGGACTTGTTTTCAACCAGAAGGAAGGCTATTTCAAAAGCGAGGATCTCAGAAAAGCACTCTCACTTTCTATCGACCGCACAAAGCTTGCTGACGAACTGAGCGATGATGTTGAGGCTGCCTGCGGCATCGTACCTCCTGCTGTTGAGGTTGCGGGAAAGAAGTACAGAGATCAGGTATCTGATAAGATATTCGATGTATACAAGCCGGATGAAGCTGCTGAATGTGTGCAGAGAGCCAAAGAAGAGCTCAATGTAGGTTCGTTCAATAATGTGAAGATCCTTATCAGTGCGGACACCATAGATTCGGGGTATGTACACCTGCTTTCACAGCAGTGGCAGGATGTTACAGGTGTTTATATCGGTATCGAAGAAGTCAAGCAGGATGAGTTCTATCAGCGGCTTGAAAACGGTGATTACAGTGTTGCACTTTATCCGTTAAAAGCTGATCTGAACAGTACGGTTTCGTTGTTCAGCGAGTTTGAAAACGACAGTATACTGAAAAAGGATTCGGACGGCAGGAAGCGTTCGCTTGAGCTCCTTCACTGCGATTCTGTTCCCGATATTGTTGAGAAGTGTACCGGATTCGAGCGCGAACTGCTCGATGCAGGCGATTTTGTACCGGTGTTCTACAAGAACAGCTACCTTGTGGCATACGATGATAATGACGATATTATTTATGACCCTTTCTCAGGCTCGGTAGATTTCCGGATCGCGAGAAATTACAGCTGATGATATGTTTTGCATAAAGAGGTGACATTTTGGATATTAACAGGTTTTACAGGGGAGAGGTCTTTGAAGCATATGAGTATTATGGTGCTCATCTGAGCAAAAATGGTACGTTTTTTCGCACATATGCTCCAAATGCACTTAAAGTTTCACTTATCGGAGACTTCACCGGCTGGGATGAAGAGATACCTATGCAGCCGGTCAGGGACGGCAGGTCGTATGAGATCGAGGTTCATGAAGCTGAAGAGGGAATGCGCTATAAATACCGTATCTACGACAGATCAGGGAAGTTTATCGACCACTGCGATCCCTATGGATTCGGTATGGAGCTGCGTCCCGGAACCTGTTCTGTTATCCGCAGCATAGAGGGCTTTGAGTTCGGGGATGCTCAGTGGCTCGAAAAGCGTACCGACTGCCGCGATAAGCCCATGAATATATACGAGGTTCATTTAGGTTCGTGGCGCAGGAAGTCCGATGAGGACGAAGAGGGCTGGTATTCTTACTCTGAAATTGCAGATATGCTTATAGACTATGTTTGCAGCAGCAACTATAACTACATCGAACTCATGCCGCTGAGCGAGCATCCCTGCGATGAATCATGGGGTTATCAGAGTACGGGCTTCTTTGCACCGACTGCAAGATATGGCGATCCGCAGCAGCTCATGGAGTTTGTTGACAAGTGCCACAGACACAATATCGGAGTTATCATAGATTTTGTGCCGGTGCATTTTGCTGTTGACCATTATGCACTTACGGAGTACGACGGCACTAAGCTCTATGAACATCCTACTGATGATATAGGTTATAATGAGTGGGGAAGCCGTAACTTTATACATTCAAAGGGTGAGGTGCAGTCGTTTTTGCAATCCGCTGCGAATTACTGGCTGAGCGTGTATCACTTTGACGGTCTGCGTATGGACGCTATCCGCAATATGATCTACTGGAACGGTGAAGAGAGCCGCGGCGAAAACCTTAAAGCGATAGATTTCCTCAGATCAATGAACAGCGGACTTAAAGCGCGTCATCCTTCGGCAATATTAGCAGCTGAGGATTCGTCATCGTATCCGAAGGTCACAGCACCGGTTTTCGACGGAGGTCTCGGTTTCGATTACAAGTGGGACTTAGGCTGGATGCACGATACACTCGAATACTTTCAGAGCGCACCGATCTATCGTACCCGCGATTATCACAAGCTTACATTTTCAATGCTGTATTTTTACAATGAGAAGTTCATCCTTCCGCTTTCACATGATGAGGTCGTACACGGAAAGGCAACTATCGCCCAGAAGATGAATGGACAGTATCCTGAGAAATTTCCTCAGGCAAGAGCACTTTATATGTACATGATAGCGCATCCCGGAAAAAAACTCAATTTCATGGGCAGCGAATTCGCACAGCTGCGTGAATGGGACTGCAAACGTCAGCAGGACTGGGATATGCTTAAATACCCGCTGCATGATTCGTTCAGGGAATACATCATCGAACTCAACAGGATATACCTTAAATACAATGCACTGCACTATGACTATGACCCGACTAATTTTGCTTGGGAGGACTGCAATTCAACTGAAAGATGCGTATACGCAATACGCAGAAAGAGTGCAGAAGGCGATATTCTTGCAGTGCTCAACCTCTCAGACTGGTATCAGGCTGACTATTGCGTGAATATAGGCAGCGATCTTGATGTTGAACTGCTTCTTGATTCGGATAGCCAGAAATACAGCGGAACAACTCCCGAGGGAAAATCGGATTATGAGTATTCCGGAAACAGTATCAGAATGAACATAACGCCATTCAGCGGTATGATGTTTCTGCTTAAAAAGAAAAAATGATCCCCATTAAACAGCAAGGACAGCCCTATTGGGCTGCCCCTGCTTTTTTTATACTCTGAAAGGTGTGTATGAGATTTTAGCGGTGTGCAGCCGCTGATCGTCTTTGGAGGTATCATTACAGTTGTTTTGTTTACGCTTTTATTATACTTCATCTGCGCCGGATTTGCAATAACAGAGAGTTTTCAGTTATAAGACAGTTTGGAATAGCTGCGATTACGCAATTATTATAAAGATTACATAATGCTGACAAAAATGACAATAATATATCTGCCGGCTGTAAGAATTTTCATTGTACCTTTCGGCTGTTTCAGCATAGAATAATGTAAGCGGCAGAAAAGAAGCGTTGTCCGGAGTGGTACTTGTACCCTTGAATAGCTGCGGACGCCGAACGTTTTCCGGACAGCTGCTTTGAGATAGAACAGGGCTGTCCGGCAATAGTCAGACAGCCCTTATTGATAATTTGCAAACTGCCGGACGTATGTCCTGTACTCAAATAGCATTTTATTGGCAACTTACCGGGGCAAACCTTTCTGAGGAAAGGTTCTTCCCCGGACCCCTTTCCAAAGACTTTTATTTCGTTTTTTCCGTAATGGTATACGCTTTTTGAATAGAATAACAAAGCCGGAAGTCTTTGTGACTTCCGGCTATATTTATACAGGGTGACTCCCCGCAGTGCGGGGAGATGTCCGAAGGACAAAGGGGACCGCCGCTGTTGGCGGAACCCTTTCTCAAAAGGGTTTCCCTCAATAAATTACTGATAAACTCCCATATGAACGCAGGACGTATGTCCGGCAGATTATTGTGGCATTATGAGATCTCGTCGGTTTTAGGAGTTTTCTGTATATTGATCTTTGACTTTGTTATTGCCCAGACGTTGTTATGATCTGAACATGATATTGTAACATCAGCTGAATACTGAGAAACATCAGAGTCACTTGTAAGAGAAGCTTCACTTGCAAGAAGGTCAGCCTCTGCGATGAAGTCATTTGGTGTAAGATCCTTCAGAATGTCCTCAGGCCCGATAACGGTTATGTTAAGGCTGTTCGACAGTACAGAATACTCATAATTGCTTGAAGGCTTATTGCTCAGGTGAATGTTCTCCTTGCTGATCGTGAAGTCTTTTTTTGCAAGACCGGAGCTGTCGAATGTTACAGTAACATAAGAGGTGTTGCTGAGATTCTTGAGACCAGCCTTTTCAAGCACCTTGCTGACATCGAATGTAACCGAGTAATCGAGTGTTACATCGCTGAGGTTGATTATGCCTATTTCAAGGCTCTTAGGCAGATCCGCCTGAGAATTTGCAGAAGCGATGGTAAGAGTATCGGTAGACAGCGACAATCGGTTCATGAGCCAGTTTGTGTTGAAACTGGAAGGAGCTTTTTTGAGCACAACAGCGAGATCGACAGTTTTCTGCGTAAGCACAGGAACTTTTATCAGGAAGCTTGTTTTATTGAAGGTAAGCATCGACTGATCTATGATCGAGCCGTCTTCTGTAAAGAGCTCGATAGTATCACTTGGCACGGTATATGAAGCTGAGAGTGTTTCTGCCTTAGCCGAAACAGCATAGCATTTCGAGATCTTATCGAGCTGCTCGGAAGGACCTGTTATCGAAACAATATCAATTTCCTTCGAGTATTCATCGGTGTCGATAGTCTTGCCCTCAGCGAGGGTTATGTTCGGAGTTTTTGCATAAACAGGGAACTCCTGAGTATCATACTTATCAAATACTACGTTTGCGGTTGAAGGTGATATAGAATCGACCTCATAGCTGATACCATTTCCGCCCTTGACCTTTATATTGAGTGTTTTCTTGCCGACAGAAGTGATATTTTCCGCATCAATATAAGCGGTAAGGCTGTCGGAAGTCATAGTACCGACCTGTGTACGGCTGCCCTTTATTCTTACATTTACGGTATCGACATCGCATGATATTACACTCAGACCGCTGTCGGCAGCAGAAGTTCCGCTGATGTCGAGACTGAGCTTAACGTTGGTCAGCGTCTTAGGAACGGAAGGGTAGAAGGTCATTGAGATAACGAACCACAGCAGTATGGCGATAATAACCGAGTATATTGCCAATGCAAGGTTATCCTTAGCGCCCTTCACGATCTTTTTTCTTATATTTTTCAGTATTATCAATCTTTTTTCCTCCTTTCAGAGTGGGAGGAGAGCAGCTTCTTTGCGGGGATAGAAATATCTGATTGCGGAGAATAGATCTCCTTTTCAAGGAGTGATTTCAATTTATCATGAGTGTAATCTCTTGTGAGAACGCCGTTCATAGCTACTGAGATCTGACCTGTTTCCTCGGAAACAACGATAACAACAGCATCGGAATTTTCACTCATACCAATTGCAGCTCTGTGGCGTGAACCGAGACGCTTGTTGATCTGTTCATCCTTCTGTGGTTTAGGAAGGAAGCAGGCTGCGGCGAGTATGATACCATCGCGGATGATGACAGCGCCGTCGTGGAGTGGAGTTTTGGGATAGAAGATATTTCCGAGCACCTCTTTGCTGGGAGTTGCGTTCAGGATAGTACCTGTTTCTATCTGTTCACCGAGACGCACCTCACGTTCAATGACTATCAGAGCGCCTGTCATGGTAGCTGAAAGCTCGACGCATGAATCACAAACAGCTACGATAGCGGGCTGCCACATCTGAGTTTTTTCGTCAGCACTCTGACCAAGACCAAGCATACGCACATCGAATTTTGTACGTCCTGCCTTTTCGAGGACACGTCTGAGTTCAGGCTGGAATAGGATGATCATAGCGATGAGACCGATGTCGAGAGTTTTCTTCAGAATGTATGTTACGGTTTTAAGTCCGAAGAATTCGCTGAGAAAGTAACCAGCAACGAGGAGGACGATACCTTTTATAAGCTGACCGGCTCTTGTTTCACGTATGAGTTTAAGTAATATGAAAATGAAGTAGGCGAGGATAGCAACGTCCACAACATCAATGAATTTAAGGGTGCTGATGATACTAAGGAAAGCGTACTTAATATCGTTTAAGTTCACACGTTTCACTTCCTTTCGGATTGGTATTTCTACACATATACAAATAATCGTTATCTATGTACAGAGGGAGAAAATCCCTCTTGGCTGACTGCACAATTCCTCATAATAATATTGTACCACAAATTCAGATAATTTCAATAGTTTTCACATAATTTTTATTACGGTATAATTAATTTTATTTTTTCACATAGTCCGGAAACATCAGATTTTTTGCTGAAAACTGACGGTGCGAATCTTATCGTGCCATTTTCTGTTCCGAGATAATTGTGTGCGAGAGCTGCACAGTGAAAGCCGGCTCTCAGGTAATATCCGGCTGAGGACAGCTTTGCAGCGGCAGTTTCCGGCTGTATGCCGTCGATCGTGAATGATACTATCGGAACATAAGAAGCCTGCGGCTGTCGCAGGAACGTTATTTTTTCGTTGCCTTTCAGTTCGTTCATGAATGATCGGCAAAGGATGTTTTCATGAGCGTATATTTTTTCGATGCCTATCCGCTTGACGAATTCAACACCTGCTTTCAGAGACATTATGCCGCTGAGGTTGAGTGTTCCGCTTTCAAGAGCTTCCGGAAGCAGCATTGGCTGTGCAAGACTTGATGAAGCAGTGCCGGTCCCGCCTTGTATTATGGGGACTATCGGGAATTTGCCGTCGCTTATCAGCAGACCTGTTCCGGCAAGACCGTAAAGTCCCTTGTGACCGGCTGTGCAGAGTATATTTATGCCGTCTGAAAGCTTTACATCGGTAACACCGCAAGCCTGAGCACCATCGGCAATGAAGCAAATATTGCGTTCGCGGCAAAGAGCAGCTATGTCGCGCCACGGCAGAAGCTGTCCCGTAACGTTGCTTGCGAGAGTGCACACTATCGCCTTTGTGTCGCTGCGTATCAGCGACCGGAAGCTTTCAACGGTACGCTGATCCTCCGGGTAAACCCTTGCAATGGACATTGAAGCCTTCCTCGCCGATGCGAGTGCTGCGGCAGGTCTTGCGACCGAATTGTGTTCCAGACTGCTTATTATCATGTGTCCGCCATCGTTCATAATGCCTTGTATAGCCATATTCAGCGCATGAGTGCAGTTCAGTGCGAATACTACATTTTCAGGTTGTGCATCGAAGAATCCGGCAATGACTTCTCGCGCCGAGTAGATCTCCGCAGCACTTTTCATTGCCAGCGCATGACCGCCTCTTCCTGCATTGCCGCCAAGTTTTTCCATAGCGTATGAGGCTGCACGGATGACCATTTCAGGTTTCGGAAAAGTTGTAGCTGCGTTATCGAAGTTTACCGGCATTGTCGAACTCCTCTCCGATGATCTGAGTGAAAGGCACGGAATAATTCTTCAGGATACCGATAGCCTCACGGCAGTGACCTCTTATTGATAGCATAAAGCCGCAGGTGCTGCTGCCGGGACGGTCGATCCTTTTTATCTCACAGGGATACCCTCTTGCGCGCAGAAGCTTTTCGGCTTTTACAGCGTAGGTGTAAGACGGCATCTCCACATTGCATACTGTCAAAAATATCCCCCCTGACCTGAACTGTGCAGTCCAGCCTGAACAGGGTACACTACATTATATGCAGCTGACGGATAAACTGTACTGAAAAGGAAATACGTTCCTGTCATCCGGCAGGAACGTATCATTCGTTATTTTTTGTTGTTTTTCAAGGTGGTATCGTAAGAAATCCCAGTACCTGTGAGGGTAGCCTTGACTTTCTTCTTATCATTTACAGTGACTTTCAGGTCTTTGCCGCCGACTGTTACACTTGCACCTTTTTTGGTTTTGTTTATCTTCAGGAATTTACCGAGTTTTATGCTTTTAGTGAATTTTAATCCCATAGCATTACACCGGATCAGTCCATAGCCTTCTTGATAGCAGCCATGAGTTCAGCGTAGGTCTCGAAAGCAGGGAGCTCAGGGTTATCAGCCTTGATCTTATCAGTGCTCTTGAAGAGGAAGCCTGCCTTGCTTGCCTTTATCATAGCGAGATCGTTATAGCTGTCGCCGCTTGCGATAGTCTCGAAGCCGATAGACTGGAGTGCCTTCACGGTTGTGAGCTTTGACTGTTCACAGCGCATCTTGAAGCCTGTTATCTCGCCGTTCGGAGCAACTTCAAGAGAGTTGCAGAATATAGTCGGCATACCGAGCTTTTTCATGAGCGGAGCGGCAAATTCCGAGAAAGTGCCGCTGATGATGATTACCTGACAGAGTGAACGCAGTTCATCAAGGAATTCCTTAGCGCCTTCCATCGGATCTATTTTAGCGATAGTCTCCTGTATCTCCTTGAGACCGAGCCCATGCTCCTTGAGAATGCCAAGACGCCATTTCATGAGTTTGTCATAGTCTGGTTCGTCACGGGTAGTCTTTTTGAGTTCAGGTATTCCGCTTGCTTCAGCAAAAGCGATCCAGATTTCAGGTACAAGAACTCCTTCGAGATCGAGACAGGTGATATACATATATAATTCCTCCGGTATTAAGATTGTGAGCATATGCTCAAGTAATATTATACACCATCCGGGAGGATTTGTAAATAGCAGCCTGAATTATTTTGCCTTATTAACAGCTTCATCGAGAGTTACTTCGATAGTCTGTTCCTCGCCGTTGCGTGAGAAGGTTATCTCTACTGTATCGCCGGCGCTGTGCTTGTTCTTTTCGGCATTGAGCTCTTCGTAGGTTGAAACGTCCTGACCGTCGAAAGCAGTGATAACGTCGCCTGATTTCAGACCAGCCTTTTCGGCTGCGCTGTCCTCGGTAACGGATGTAACGTAGATTCCGACAGGCAGACGGAAGTTAGCTGCGGTATACTCATCAACGTCCTGACAGCTTATGCCGAGCTGCGGCTTACCTGTAACATAGCCATAATCCATGATGTCCTTGACTATCTTTGAGACCTCATTTGAAGGGATAGCGAATCCGATATTCTCGATCGAAGCGGATGAATATGATGAGGACATCTTTGATGAGTTGATGCCTATTACCTGACCGTACTTATTGATAAGAGGACCGCCGGAGTTTCCTGAGTTTATAGCAGCATCGGTCTGGAGAAGAGTCATGGACTTGTCGTTGATAGTAACATCTCTGTCGAGACCTGAAATTACGCCGGTAGTTACAGTATTCTTGAGTTTGAAGCCGAGAGGATTGCCGATCGCAACAACTGATTCGCCCTGCTTGAGTTGATCGCTGTCGCCGAACTGAGCAGCTGTAAGGTCTTCTGCCTTGATCTTTAACACTGCAATATCGAGGTCGGTATCATATCCGATGACCTCTGCATCATAATTTGAATCGTCATTTAGTATAACTGAGATATTCTTGGAAAGACCTGCGCCGTGCTCTGTATCATAAATAACATGGGCGTTGGTAACGATATATCCGTCCTCCGAGATGACAACACCGGTGCCGGTAGCTGTACCTGTTTGTGTACTTGGCTGTGCGCTGCCGCCGAACATGAACATTCCGCCGTTGGACTGGGTTGTTACTGTGAACTCTGATTCGATGCCGACTACTGACGGAAGAAGCTTTTCAACGATCTGTTCGGTAGAAAGAACATCGTTTGAGGTCTCGATGTTTTCGATCATTCCCATAGGATCAGCGTAAGCGGCATTTGAGGATGATGAGAGCGGCTTTTCAACATACTGTGTTATCACCTGTGTTGAACTGTCTTTATTTTCAAAAGCTCTGTAAACGCTTACCGAGCCTGTTGAGATCAGAGCAACTGCCATGATACCTGCAATGATCTTTGCAACAGTGTGATTCTTCTTTGCCGGCTTGATATTTGCATCACAGCTGAAAGTGTTATCCTCTGAGTAATTATTGAAATTATTGTAATTGTTATCAAACTGGTTATTCATAAAATTCACATTCCTTTTCGTCATAGATTTTGTTCCTGAGGTCTTCCCTCAGGCTATGGTCTTATTATATCCGTGCTGTGTGATATGAATTTGCAGTAATTGTATAGCTTTTGAAAATGTTATGTGAAGCTTTTTTCACATTATTGACAGTTCTGTGAAAAGATTATGACGTTTTTGTTATCGGGTATCCCTATTGATTTATTTATCCGGATAATGTATAATATATACATCATTATATTTATTGGATCCGGCTTTTTGCCGGTACGTTTTTATGCTATTGGATAGTAAAAATGGGAGAATGAATGTGAAAAGCTTTATTCTTAGAACAGCAGCGGCGTTATGTGCAGCGGTCATGTGCGCCTGCGGAAGAAGATCAGATGGAAGCGTTACTCCGCCTGACGGAAGTCTTGACAGCTGTACGATAAGGTTTTCGTGGTGGGGCGGTGATGACCGTCATGAAGCTACCCTCAAGGCGATAGAACTGTGGAATACCATTCATCCGGAAATAGAGATAGTTCCCGAATACGGCGGCTGGGACGGCTGGAGCGAAAAGACTGCGGCTCAGATAAGCGGCGGCACAGAGCCTGATATTATGCAGATAAACTACGATTGGCTCGTAACAATGTCGCCGGACGGAAAGGGCTTCTATGATCTTGATGAACTGAGGGATCACCTTGATCTTTCTGGGGTGGATGAGGATGTGCTTTCGCTCGGAAGAGTGTCCGGACATCTTAACGGAGCGGTTGTCTCGATTACGGGAAGAGGTCTTTTTTACAATTCCGCTACCTATCAAAGTCTCGGAGCTGAATATCCGGCTGCATGGGATGAACTCTTTGCGCTTGGAGATAAATTCCGCGAAAACGACAAATATCCGCTCGATCTGGATATACAGTCCGGCGGAACAGCATGGTATCTTGCTGCCGTGTATGTTCAGCAGCTTACGGGCAGGGAGTTCATTTCTGTTGACGGCAGGCTCGGCTTCACAAAGGATGATATACGTACTGCTCTCGACTTTTACAAGAGACTTGAGGACGAACACATCATCCGAAAAGTCAGCGAGCGCAGCGGCGAGGACGGAAATGCTGCGCTCTATCAGTCGCCGGAATTTATAAGCGGACGTATTGCAGGTCTGTGTGAGTGGGGCAGTTCTGTCGGAAAGTATGAGCAGGTACTTCCGGATGGCGAGTTGGTATCAGGCGAGTTTCTCAGCAGTTCTGGCAATAACTGCGGCTGGATGGTAAAGCCCTCGATGCTTTACGCTGTTTCGGCGCATACAGAGCATCCCGATGAGGCAGCGGCGTTCATGGACTTTCTGCTCAACAACAGCGAGTGTGCTGAGATCCTCGGTACAACACGCGGAATACCGGCTTCACAAAAGGCTTACGACAGTCTTGCGGCGAGCGGAAGGCTAACAGGACTTGCCATTGAAAACGATACTAAGCTTTACTCTATGGATACATTGCCGGTAAGCCCTTATATGGAGCTTCCGCGCGTCAAGGAATTCTGCAATTCTGCGATAGAGAGCGTTTCTTACAGCACCTGTGATACCTCAGAGGCGGCTGAGGAGCTTTATGATTCGATAACGGAATATCTGGAGAAAATAAGAAAATGAAAAAACGCATTTACAGTAATCCGGTCGGAGTCGGAAGGTATACCGGACTTCTGCTGATAGCACCGTTTATAGCCGGATTTCTGCTGTTTACGCTGTATCCGTTCGTATGCTCGTTTGCTTTCGGACTTACAGAATATGATAATGTGCGTCCGCCTGAGTATGTCGGTGCTGACAACTACCGCAGGATGCTGCACGATGATACGTTCAGGAGATCAGTCGGCGTAACGTTGAAATATGCGGTGCTGCTCGTTCCGATGAAGCTGCTCTTTTCACTGCTTACTGCTCTTCTTCTGTCTGCTGAGATACGCGGGATAGGCATTTACCGTACCGTTTTCTACATTCCCTCGATACTTGGCTCAAATCTTGCTGTTGTGATAATGTGGCAGTATCTGTTCACATCCGGCGGACTGGTGAATCAGTTCCTCGGGATAATGGGCGCTTCACCTGTAAACTGGTACGGCGATCCCGATAAGGCGTTGTTTGTGATAATCCTTCTCAGACTTTGGGAATTCGGCTCGACTATGATATTATTCCTCACAGCACTGAAAGCCATACCGGCTGAACTCTACGAAGCGGCAAAGGTCGACGGATGCGGCAGGATAAGGGCGTTTTTCTCGATAACTCTGCCCCAGCTTAAAAACGTCATTTTCGTGAATCTTGTGCTTCAGACCATCGCGGCATTTCAGGAGTTCAATGCGCCGTATATGCTAACCGGCGGCGGACCTATGAAGAGTACATATACTGTTGGTATGATGATCTATGATGAGATGTTCAGATTCAATGATATGAATGTCGGATATGCGAATGCGCTTTCGTGGGTTTTATTTGTTATTATCTCGGCTGTAACGGGGATAATGTTTGCGGTATTGCGGCACGGAAGAGAGGGGGATGAGCGATGAAAAGACTGCCTTTTTACCTCATGCTGACCATCGCAGCGGTAGTGATGATATATCCGCTTATCTGGCTGATAGGCGCTTCGTTCAAGACCAATGACGAGATATTTTCGTCTGTATGGTTCATGCCGGAAAGCATAGACTTCTCGTCTTACAGAAACGCATGGCAGACTGTCACCCCCTATAATATGGGACATTATTTCATGAACACATTCATGATAATCATTCCGAAAACAGTTTTTGCCGTAACATCGTCTGTGCTTGTAGCTTACGGCTTTGCGCGGTTTGATTTCCCGCTGAAGCGTTTCTTCTTTGCTATGCTCATGGCAGGGATGTTCATGCCTTCGATAGCAACTATAATGCCGATGTATATGTTCTGGAGCAGGCTCGGTCTGCTTGACACCTACATTCCTCTCATCGCGCCCTCTATGTTTGCCTGCGAGGGGATGTTCGTGTTCATATTGATACAGTTTTTCAAGGGAGTTCCGAGGGAATACGATGAAGCCGCAAGGATAGACGGCTGCGGTACTCTCAGAACGCTGTTTTACGTGCTTCTGCCATGTATAAGACCTGCTGTTGTCTCGATAGCAGTATTCACATTCCTCTGGACGATGAACGATTTCCTCGAACCGCTCATCATGATACATTCAGTGGAAAAATACCCTCTTTCACTTGCTTTGAGACTTTCTGCGGACAGTACCGGTCAGGGCTATGAACAGCGCAAAATATTGGCAATGTCGGTGATAGGACTTATACCCTCGATAGGAGTATTTGCACTGGCACAGAAAAAATTCGTCAGCGGTATAACCGCGGGAGGATTGACAGGATGAGTATTACAGAAAAGCAGAGATCAGCTGCCGAAGCTTACATCGAAAAGCTGATACTGCCCTCTGATCCGCTTATGCCTCTCTGGAACAAGGAAAATATCATTTTCAGAAAACGGCACAAGTGGAATTATATTGATAACTGCATGATAAAGGCGATCATCATGCTGAGCGAGATAGTTGGAGATAATCGGCTTGCGGAAAAGGCTGCTGAACTCACTGATTCTTACCTGACTGAAAACGGCGATATACCCACATTCAGCGCTGATGACTTCAATCTCGACAACATCTGCGGCGGATCTAATCTGCTGTGGCTGTGGAGAAATACAGGAAAGGAAAAATACCTTGCGGCTGCGGAACTCCTTATGCGCGGACAGCTTCAGCGTCAGCCGCGGACAGTATCCGGGAATTACTGGCACAAGGCGGTCTATCCGCAGCAGGTGTGGCTGGACGGCGTTTATATGGCACTGCCGTTTGCCGCAGAATATGCGGCTATGAACGGCGATAAGGAGCTTGAGGACGATATAGTCAGGCAGCTGTCGGTCATCAGGGAGAAAATGCGCGATGACGTTACCGGACTGTATTATCACGGCCTTGATGAATCCGGAAAAATGTCGTGGGCGGATAAAGTGAAGGGGACTTCAAGTGAATTCTGGCTGCGTTCAATGGGCTGGCTTGCAGCCGGACTTGTGGATATTTGCAATATAATGCCCGGCTCTGCCGAAGATATGCTTGCAGGACTTCTCTCTGCGCTTTCTGAGAATATGACACCGGAAGGTATGCTTATGCAGCTTCCGCTTAGAAAGGAACTCGCGGACAATTATCCCGAAAGCAGCGGAACTCTGCTGTTTGCCTATTCTGCTATGAAAGCGGCGCGTCTGGGAATTGTCGGCACTGATACCGGAGCGGCAGGGAAGAGGGCTTTCGGTGCGGTGAGTGAGGGATATATACGTTTCAGTCCGGAAGGTATGCCTGTTCTGAGAAATATCTGTCTCATGGCAGGTCTCGGCGGTGAGCCTTTCCGTGACGGCTCTGCGGGATACTATCTCAGCGAGCAGATAGTTGAAAATGATGCAAAAGGTATAGCGCCATATCTTATGGCTTATGCTGAAAGCTGTATGCAGAAGTAGCAGGATGTTCTGTTTTTGCAGTCAAAGCAATTGACATTTCTGCTTATATGGGGTATAATTAATATGATTAATTTCGTAATACGGTAAGCTGCCTGCCGTTTACAGTGCAGCACGAAAAACGCAGTGATCTTCCCTCTGATACGTGCGTTTTCGTTATATGGAGTAATTATGAGTATTTTTGATTTCAGTAAAAAAACTCCGGGATTGAGCCACGATTGGCAGGTCTTTCAGCAGTTCGTCGGCAATATAGGCGCTTTTACCTACATCGCAAAGGAGAAGACTGCATATTTCGATCAGGCTGCCTGCCGTATGCTTTCATGTTCCGGGGAAAAACTCAATGAGTTTGAATTCTTCAACCTTCTCGAAATGATCTCAAAGAATCCTGTTGAAGGTCAGAAGCATATCTATCGTTTCACTGAAAACAATATAACAAGATACATCAAAATGAACATCTACGAGAGCAGTGATGAGTGGCTCGGATTCGTTCAGGACTTCACACGTCAGATCTCGGATATAAATGATAAGCGTGATTTTGTTGAGTATGATCCTGTTACAAGACTTCCCTCATTCCCGTCATTCTCCCAGAAGATAAGAAATATGCTTCCGGATGTTGAGCATGGATGTCTTGCGACCATTTACATAAATGGTATCGACAAGCTCGGTTCTTATCTTACCGTTGACAATACCAACAGCTGTATAACCTCCGCTGCCGAGGTGCTGAAAAGTTTTGTCAGCGATAATATCATTATCGGCTCGAAGTCGAATTATGAGATATGCGCGTTTTTCCGTGATACCGATAAAATGAGTATATATAACATCCTTAACAGTATGGATGAGGCTGTTCAGCACTGCACTCTTACCGATGATTTCGGCGAGATCATTGATATTTCCGATAAGAGCAGTCTCAGTCTTTCGATCGGCTGTTCGTCCTATCCGGAAGAGGCTTCGGATTTCAATATGCTTGTGAATTATTCGGAGTTCGCACTCTATGAGGCGAGAAATTTCCGCCGCGGAGTTATCAACTGGTTCTCCGAAGAGAACTATAACCGCGATAAGGATTCCTACCGCGATGCACAGGTATTTTCACGCATCATACAGGAAAATCTCCTTACATATCATCTTCAGCCTATTATTGAAACTCATACCGGCGAGATAGTGGCTTATGAGGCTCTGATGCGTACTACCGGCGATATCAAGATGACTCCCACACAGATACTCAAGATAGCTGAGAGCCAGAACAACCTCTA
>ONAI01000048.1 GCA_900315755.1 uncultured Ruminococcus sp. | reverse complement strand
AGATCGGCGCAACTCACGCCGGAATCTCAGTAGGTGAGGACGGCGCTACACATCAGTGCAACGAGGATATTGCTCTCATGAGAACTATTCCCGGCATGACTATAATCAATCCATGCGATGATGTCGAGGCAAAGGCTGCTGTAAAGGCTGCGCTCGACTTCAACGGTCCGGTGTATATGCGCTTCGGACGTCTTGCAGTGCCGGTAGTCAATGATGCTGCAACATATAAGTTTGAGCTCGGCAAGGGTGTTGTTATGAAGGAAGGCAGCGATCTTACTATCGTTGCAACAGGACTTATGGTAAATGAGGCTCTTGAAGCTGCTAAAGTCCTCGAAGCTGACGGCATCAATGCAAGAGTAGTCAATATCCACACTATCAAGCCTCTCGACAAGGAACTTATCGCTAAGTGTGCAAAGGAGACAGGTCTTATAGTTACAGCCGAAGAGCACAGCGTTATCGGCGGACTTGGTGCAGCTGTTGCAGAAGCAGTTACAGAAAGCTGCCCTGTAAGAGTTGTGAAGATAGGTGTGAACGATGAGTTCGGTTATTCAGGCCCGGCAGTTGATCTTCTCAAGAAGTTCGGACTTTCTGCTGAGAACATCGTTAAGGTCGTAAAGGAAAATATTAATAAGTGACAAATGTTCCGGAGACGCGCGATGTGTCTCCGGACTTTTTTGCAAAAATGTGAAATTTTTCTTGACAAGTCCGGAAATACGTGATATAATATTCAAGTATCGTATTGACGATACTTATTATCCTTGCCCGCAGTTGGTTGTGGGCATAAGCCAGAAGGAGGTGTACATTAATGGCAAAGGTATCCGCTAAGTATGAAGTAATGGTTGTGTTCAGTCTCAAGAACGGCGAGGAGGCTATGAAGGCTCTCATCGAAAAGTTCAAGGAGAGAATCCAGCGTCACGCCGAAGCTGTTGAAGTCAACGAGGATTGGGGTAAGCGCAAGCTTGCATATCCTATCGAGGACGAGACAGAGGGCTACTATGTAATTTATACATTCCAGTCCGCTCCGGATTATCCCGCTGAGCTTTCAAGACGTCTTAACATTTCCGACGGCATTCTGCGTTCACTCGTAACTGTTGTCGAGGAATAAGCTTCATTATTAAAGAGGAGAATGTCAGATGAACAAGGTTATTTTAGTTGGAAGACTTACTGCTGATCCTGAACTCAGGCAGACTCAGAGCGGTGTTTCATCATGCCGTTTCACAGTTGCTGTTGACAGAAGATTTGCCGATAAGAATACCGGTGAAAGACAGGCTGATTTTATTTCATGCACTGCATGGAGACAGACAGCTGAGTTCGTTTCCCGCTATTTCAGCAAGGGTAAGCTTATCGCAGTTGAAGGAAGTCTCAGAACAGGCAGCTATACCGATAAGAACCACTCGGATGTTACTCATTATACTACCGATGTATTCGTTGATAACGTTGAGTTCGTAGGCGGTAAAGGCGAAAGCGGCGGAAGTCAGGGCGGTTATCAGAATAACGGCTACCAGAATAACTTCAAAACTCCTCAGCAGCAGGCTGCTCCGGCACCGGCTGCACAGAATAATGACAGTATGTCTTACGGCGAACTGAGCGATTTTGAAGAGATCCTCAGTGATGGCGAAGTTCCGTTCTGATTACGGAAACTGAATTCAATTTTTACGAAAGGAGTAGCCACATCTTATAAGATGTGCGGTTTGTATCATGGAAAAGGAAAGAAATTCCCGTCCTGCAAAGAAGCCTCGCAAGAAGGTTTGTATGTTCTGTGCAGACAGAGTTGAAAAGATCGATTACAAGGATCTCACAAAACTCAGAAAGTGCATGACTGAAAGAGCAAAGATCCTTCCGAGAAGAGTTACAGGTACCTGCGCTTATCATCAGCGTGAACTTACAGTTGCTATCAAGAGAGCAAGACACATCGCTCTGCTTCCTTACGTTAGTGATTGATCGTATAATTAAGGAGGCTTTTAAAGCCTCCTTTTGTTTTATCATGTATATGTATCCGCTCCGACGGCATCTTACGGAGCGTATGAGGGAGTTTATCGGCTTGAACTTGTTTCATAAGCAAGCTCTTCGTCTCTTCTGAAAAGAAGGGAAATGCACCATACTGCTGAGATCGCTACAAGAATGTAGAGAGTTCTGCTGATGATGCTTGCTGAACCGCCAAAGAGCCATGCTATAACATCGAGTTCAAAAATTCCGACTAATCCCCAGTTTATTCCTCCTATGATAAGAAGAATAAGCGCTAATTTGTCCCACATATGAGAACACCTCTTTATTCGGGATTTCTCGACGCTTTGCGCGTCTGAAAGTATTATTGCAAAAATAATGTTAAATATTCAGAAAGTTGGGTGAAAATTATGGAAACAAAAACAAAGGTAATCCTCATCATAATCGCTGCGTTACTGGTATTGCTGTTCATCGTTTGCATTGCGAATTATTTCAGCAAAGGTAAACGAAAGGGGAGAGCAGCTGAACGCAAGGTCGCAGGAACTCTCAAAAAGCTTGGCAAAAATGATAACATACGTATAATCAATAACGCTTTTCTGCCGCTTTACCGTAAGACCTGTGAGATAGATCACCTTGTATTCGGAAGATTCGGCATTCTTGTTGTTGAAACAAAAGGCATTTCCGGTACTGTTTCCGGAAAAGGCAAAAAGCTTGAACACTCAATGGGCGCGGTTAAGCATAAACTCTATAACCCCGAAATGCAGAACAAGACACATATTGATAATGTTACACATCACCTTAAAAAGGGCGGATTTGAGAACACTCCTGTTTATGGTGCTGTTGTGTTCACCGATAAGGACATCGACCTCAAGGCAAATGTTGGCATGAAACTCGATCAGTTCAAGGACTATTACACACGTATAGCTTCCACAGATGCCGGCTGTAATCAGGATGTCCTGTACCATCATTTTGAGGGCATAAGAGTGAGAAATCCGATAAGAAAATTCTTCCACCGATTCAACAAAAAAGACTGGGATTAAGGCAGCGTGACGCTGCACCCTTCCACGTTGACGCTTGTTTCACGCGCTTGCTTTGTGAAATGGGCATACGCGTACTCGCGCACGGTACAAAATTAATGATTCGGATTCAGAATGAAGTGGTTGCCTTCGCTGGCTTCCACGCTGACGCTTGTTTCACGCGCTTGCTTTGTGAAATGGGCATACGCGTACTCGCACACGGTACGAAATTAATGATTCGGATTCTGAATGAAGTGGTTGCCTTCGCTGGCTTCCACGCTGACGCTTGTTTCACGCGCTTGCTTTGTGAAATGGGCATACACGTACTCGCGCACGGTACGAAATTAATGATTCGGATTCAGAATGAAGCTGAAAAGGTGTATTTATGAAGCGAAAAAAGGACTGCCGCATTGAGCAGCAGTCCTTTAATTATGTCTGTTAAACATTACTTAACGATGAACTTGTCGATCTCCTTGAGGAAGTTTTCAGCGTCATCAGTATGTGCATTGAGCTGGATAGGCTTGGAAAGGTCGAGGCTGAAAATACCCATGATAGACTTTGCATCTACTGCATATCTTCCGGATACAAGGTCGATATCGAAGTCATAGTGCATTACGATAGTTACGAATTCTTTAACATCGTTGATAGCCTGTAAAAATACAGTTGTCTTAGTCATATTCTTACCTCCTGATTCTTAATGGTGTTTGTTGGTGTGTGATTTTTTCTTGTTTATTTCTTTTTCATGCGGCTTTTCCGTTTCCGCAACTATATAATAGCATTAAAAAGGCGCGTTGTCAAGGCACAGAAAGTAAATTCGTCAAATTAGTATAATAAAATCGGAAAAGCTAAGCCGGTTTTTATTCATAGCAGATAACTATTGAGAGTGTACAAAAAATATTTGTGATTTTTGTGCAAGCTGTATATGTTGAAGCAACGAAAATAATGTGATAATAAGGTGAAATATGTATAAAGTATATTTTATTACTTTTGGCTGCAAGGTCAATCACTATGAAACTGAATGTATGAAGGAGCTCTTCAAAAAAAATGGCTGGGAAGTTGTATCTGTTCCGGAATTATCTGACTGTGTGGTAATAAATTCCTGCACCGTAACTTCTTCCGGAGACAGCCGTGCTCTTACTGCCCTCAGAAAGATCAGAACTCAGTTCCCTGATGCTGTTATTGCTATGACAGGCTGTTATCCGCAGGCTGATCCGGAAAATGCCGCTAAACTTCAGGATGCTGATATAATCTGCGGAACTAAGGAAAGAGGACGGATCGTGGAATTTGTGAGCGGATTTATTGAAGAGCGCAGCCGTATTGTGAACATTCCGGCACATGAGCGCGGCGAGAAGTTCGAGCCGCTGATTTGTACACAGTACGATGATAATACAAGAGCATTCATGAAAATTCAGGACGGCTGCGACCGCTTTTGTTCTTACTGTATGATACCTTATGCGCGGGGAAGGTGCAGATCTAAAGCACCTGACGATATACGCTCAGAGCTTGCTGCTGTGGCTGCAAACGGCGTTCAGGAGGTAGTGCTTTCCGGAATAAACCTTGCATTCTACGGGGCTGAATGGGGAATGACACTTGCTGATGCAGTAGAGATCTGCGCCGGCATTGAAGGAATAAAACGTATCAGGCTTGGTTCACTTGAACCGGAAATGCTTACGGACGAGCAGCTTGCGAGACTTGCTGCTGTACCGCAGATGTGTCCGCAGTTCCATTTGTCACTTCAGAGCGGCTGTGACAGGACGCTAAAGGCGATGAATCGCCACTATACTTCTGCTGAGTATCTTGAGCTAACAGAGCGTATAAGAAGTTTTTTCCCTGAATGTGCCTTCACGACCGATATTATGGTAGGATTTCCACAGGAGACGGATGAGGATTTCCGTGAATCGGCAGATTTTATTGAAAAAGTCGGCTTTGCAAAGGTACACGTTTTCAGGTATTCGCGCAGAAAAGGTACTGCCGCGGACAGGATGTCCGGACAGATACCGGAATCTGTCAAGAGCGAACGCTGGAAGCTTATGACAGCCAAAGCCGACAAAACCCGTGATATTTACCTGAAAAAACTCGTCGGAAGGACAGTCCCTGTACTTTTTGAAAGGGAGAATTCCAGCGAATTTCATCAGGGACACGCTCCTGACGGTACGTTAATAAAAATTTCACGAAAAAATTCTGAAAAAAGTTTGCGTAATCGCATAATTAGTGTTATAATAGAAGTAGCCGGTCATGAATGCTGTTATGGCAGACCGACCGCTGATATTTGTTATGATTAATGGCTGGGAGCAAGTAAGCCTTGCTTTCGGCTTAATACACCCCCTTCGGGGAGAAGGAGACTTGAATATATGTCCGTATTCAGAATTTATGTTGAAAAGAAGCCTGAATTTGCAGTTGAGGCACAGTCAGTCCTCAGTGATGTCAGAACTGCGCTCAGACTCAATCTCACAGGTCTGAGGATCCTTAACCGTTATGATGCAGATAAGCTCAGTGAGGAGGATTTCAAGGCTGCTATCAGCACTGTTTTCTCAGAGCCTGCTGTCGATCTCGTTTATGACGATATGCCGAGAACAGGCGAGAATGATCGTGTGTTTGCGGTTGAGTATCTGCCGGGACAGTTCGATCAGAGAGCAGACAGCTGTGAACAGTGTATACAGATCCTTCGTCAGGGAGAGCGCTGCCGTGTAAGAAATGCTCGTATCTACATAGTTTCCGGACAGATCACCGATGAACAGTTCGAGAAGCTCAAGTCTTATATAATCAACCCTGTTGAGAGCCGCGAAGCCTCTCTCGAAACAGTAAAGAGCCTCGATACAAATTATGACATTCCGACAACTGTTGAGGTGCTTGAAGGATTCACAAAGCTCAATGCTATCGGACTCCATGCTTTTGTGGACAAGTTCGGTCTTGCAATGGATTACGATGACATCAAGTTCTGTCAGGATTATTTCCGGAATGAGGAACACCGCGATCCTACTATAACTGAGATCAGGATGATAGATACATACTGGTCCGACCACTGCCGTCATACAACTTTCCTTACAAATGTTGAGAAGGTAGACATCAAGACTCCTTACATCAAGGATACTTATGATATGTATCTCAATGTCCGCGAGGAACTCGGCAGAAGCGATCGTCCGGTCACACTCATGGACATCGGTACTCTTGCTGCTAAGAAGCTTCGCAATGACGGTCTTCTTCCTGATCTTGATGAGTCTGAGGAGATCAATGCCTGCTCCGTCAAGATAAAGGTAGACATCGACGGCAAGCTTGAAGACTGGATACTCATGTTCAAGAACGAAACTCATAACCACCCGACTGAGATAGAGCCTTTCGGCGGCGCTGCAACTTGTCTCGGCGGCGCGATCCGTGATCCGCTCTCAGGTCGTTCTTATGTATATCAGGCTATGCGTGTTACAGGTGCAGCTAATCCGCTCGTTCCTGTTGAAGATACTATCACCGGTAAGCTTCCGCAGAGAAAGATCACTGTTGGTGCTGCTAACGGTTACAGTTCCTACGGTAACCAGATAGGTCTTGCTACCGGACACGTTGCTGAGGTATACCACCCCGGTTATGTTGCAAAGAGAATGGAGATCGGCGCAGTTGTCGGCGCTGCTCCTGCTGAGAATATCAGAAGAGAAAGACCTGTTCCGGGCGATGTTGTCATCCTTCTCGGCGGTAAGACCGGACGTGACGGCTGCGGCGGTGCAACAGGTTCATCCAAGTCACATACACTTGAATCCCTCGAAAACTGCGGCGCAGAGGTACAGAAGGGTAATCCGCCTGAGGAGAGAAAACTCCAGAGACTTTTCCGCAATCCTGAGGTAACTAAGCTTATCAAGCGCTGCAATGACTTCGGTGCAGGCGGTGTATCAGTAGCTATCGGTGAGCTTACAGACGGTCTTATCATCAACCTCAATGCTGTTCCGAAGAAGTACGATGGTCTCGACGGTACTGAGATCGCTATTTCCGAGTCTCAGGAGAGAATGGCTGTCGTTGTTGCTCCTGAGGATGTTGACAAGTTCATGGCTGAGGCTTCAAAGGAAAACCTCGAAGCAACACTCGTTGCAGATGTTGTTGAAGAGCCTCGCCTTAAAATGGTGTGGAACGATAACACTATCGTTGACCTTTCGCGTGAATTCCTCAATTCAAACGGCGCTCCAAAGTATACCGACATCGAGGTCGAAGCACCTTCTGATAATAATGAGGAAATCCCTGCTGATGATGCAGAGTCATGGAATGAGCTCATGGCTAACCTCAATGTATGCTCACAGAAGGGACTCGTTGAGAAGTTTGACTCCACTATCGGTGCAGGCACAGTGCTCATGCCGTTCGGCGGCGTATACCAGATGACTCCTTCACAGGCTATGGCAGCTAAGATACCGGTACTTGAAGGCGAGACCAATACCTGCTCGCTCATGGGCTGGGGCTATGATCCGGAGGTATCTGAGAAGTCGCCTTACCACGGTGCAATGATGGCGGTTGTTGACTCTATCGCTAAGGTGGTTGCAGCCGGCGGTACATATAAGAAGTGCTGGCTCACATTCCAGGAATACTTCGAGAGAACACAGAATGATCCTAAGCGCTGGGGCAAGCCTATGGCAGCACTTCTCGGTGCATTCAGGGCTCAGCTTGAAATGGGCTGCGGTTCTATCGGCGGCAAGGACTCAATGTCCGGTACTTTCGAGAATATAGACGTTCCGCCTACACTTGTTTCGTTCGCAGTATCAACTGCTATGGCTGACAAGATAGTTTCAACTGAATTCAAGAATGCCGGCGACGATGTTATCATGATCGTTCCTGATTACGATGAAAACGGTCTGCCTGTATTCGACAGCGTTAAGGCTTGCTTTGACAAGGTCGAGAAGATTATTGCTGACGGCAGAGCAAATGCAGTATGGACTATCGGATACGGTGGTGTTGCTGAGGGTATCGCAAAGATGTGCTTCGGTAACAAGCTCGGCTTCGAGTTCACACAGAAGCTTACATCCAAGCAGCTGTTCAAGCCTTGCTACGGCGGATTCGTTATTGAACTTGCCGGTGCTGCTAATGAGGATGAAAATATTATCGGTCATACTATCAGTGATTACAAGATACTCTCTATGGATTATACTGTTAGTCTTGATAATCTCCAGAGAATATGGGAAGGCAAGCTTGAACCGGTATTCCCATGCCGCATAAAGACTACTGATGTAACTCCTGAGATCTACTCCAATACAGACAGACTTCATCTTACAGCTTCTATCAAGGTTGCTCAGCCGAGGGTACTCATTCCTGTATTCCCGGGTACAAACTGTGAATACGATACAGCCCGTGCTTTTGAGAGAGCAGGCGCTAAGACTGAAACTGTCGTTATCCGCAACCTCTCAGCAGGTGATATTGAGGACTCTGTAAGCTACTTCGAGAGAGCTATCCGTCATTCACAGATCATTATGATACCGGGCGGCTTCTCAGGCGGTGATGAGCCTGAGGGAAGCGGTAAGTTTATTACAGCATTCTTCCGCAATCCTAAGATCAAGGACGCTGTACACGATCTTCTCAAGAACCGTGATGGTCTTATGCTTGGTATCTGCAACGGCTTCCAGGCACTTATAAAGCTTGGACTTGTACCTTTTGGCGAGATAATCGACATGAGAGACGATTCTCCTACACTTACATTCAATACTATTGCAAGACATCAGTCCATGATGGTAAATACACGTATCGCATCCAACAAGAGCCCGTGGCTCTATGGCTGTGAGGTAGGCGACATTCACACTATTCCGATCTCTCACGGTGAAGGACGCTTCGTAGCACCTGCAAGCCTTATCCAGCAGATGGCTAAGAATGGTCAGATCGCTACACAGTATGTTGACCTTACAGGCAGTCCTTCAATGGATATAAGATACAATCCTAATACATCTGTTGAGGCTATCGAGGGTATCACTTCTCCGGACGGACGTGTTCTCGGTAAAATGGGACACTCCGAGCGTATCGGAAGCTTCATCGGAAAGAATGTTCCGGGTGCTAAGGATCAGAAGATATTTGAATCCGGTGTGGCATATTTCAAGTAATAAGGTCATTAAGCAATAAATAATTAAAGCCATAAAGAGGCGTTTAGCTTCTTTATGGCTTTTTGTTTATACAATGATATGTTATAGAGCATTAAAGAAAAAAGCCTTACGATGCTTGATCATCGTAAGGCTGAAATTAACGAGTGGTTTTAATCAGAATTATTCTTCTGACTTCTTTGTAGCTTTTTTGCTGAGTGCAGCACCAAGCATTATCACGAACATAATACCCATAAGTGTGATGATGCCGCCATCGAAGTCATCGCCTGTTTTAGGTGATGAAGCTGTGTTTTCAGAAGTAGTTGTAGTAGTAACTGTTGTAGTGGTTGTAGTAGTTGTTTCCGGGATAGGCTCAAACTTAGCTGAAAGCTTTGCTTCAGCAGCAGGAACTATGATGCGTGTTTCAGCACTCTTAGCGTCCTCGATAGTAATGCCTTCTGCTTCCCATTCAACGAACTGATAGCCTTCATCCGGAACAGCCTTGATCTCCTTGATGTCTCCGACATTGAAATTGCCTGTTTCGATACCAGCGATCTTGCCGTTCTTAGTTTCCTTATCAACAGTGAGCTTTGTTTCGCCGGCAGAGAAACGTGCTTCGATCTCAACATCGTCTGTTACCTTGAAGCGGTAAGTGCTTTCGCTGCTTACGAGTTCATTATTGATGTACCAGCCTTCAAATTTGAAGCCTTCGTAAGGAGAAGCCTTTATCTGAGCAAAGTCGCCGTAGTTGTAAACACCTGAACCTGTTAAGATACCGCGTGGTACAGTATTCTTTTCAGCTTCCTTGAAGCTTACCTTATAGAATGTGTTTGCGTCTTCTTCACTTAAAAGCTTGTCTGTTGAAACGTCCTTGCCTTCAGGATCCTTCATTGTGTAAACAACAGAAGAGCCTGAGTTGAGATCCTTGAGATCGTCCTCTGAGAATGCAGGGATAACGCCTGTGATAACGTCGCCTTCCTTTACATTTACAGTGTCGAAGGACTGAATCTTTGTTACCTGACCTGTGAGAGCGTTTACTTCGTCAACAGAAACAGATACATTGCCTTCACCTGTTGCGATGAGTTCAAATGTATATGGACTGTCAGTAGGAACATAAACGAGCTTTTCGCCGTTTTCGTTGATCTCACATACGAGGTCGTATTCTTCGTTTGATTCGTTGATGTCTGAGAGGTAAGCTACGAGGTTGCCCTCAGAATCGTATACCTTAACGTCAACAGGGCAGTTGATTCTGATTATACGGTAAGAGCCTGCGTTGAAGTTTGCTTTTCCCTCTGGAGTATAGTATGTATCCTGAGACTGGAGCCAAGCCATGCAAAGCTCTGTGTAGTGAGCGTTTCCGATGCAGGAAACAGTTTTGAATAATGTAACAGCGTCATCCATTTCATTAGTACCTGTTGCCATGATGAGATCGAGGAGATGAACGCAAGCGTCATCAAGTCTTGACTGGCTGAAGCTAATTCCGTTTTCATTGAGAGCCTCGCCTATACGTGAAGCGATGTTTCTGTAAATCTGATCCTCGCGGTTCTGCGGATCAAAGCCGTATCTGAAAACATTCGGAGAATATGCAGGCATGAGGATGGATGCCCATTTGCCTTTTCCTTCAAATTTAGGCTTTGCTGAATTTACAATATCGCTGAGCTGCTTGGAAGTAAGTCCCATAAGAGTGCCCATGAGGTATGTAACATCGTCCTGATAGGAATAATAGTAATTACTTCTTGTTCTTACGTAAGCATTTGCGAATTTGTTCATGAACTGGCTGAGGAAGGTACCCTGAGTGCCATAACCTCTGCCCTGGATTGAGATGAACGGATCACCGCCCGGCCATACACTTGATGTATCTACATAAACATAGTATTTCTGGAAATCATCCAGGAAGTATTTGTCGCCTTCGTCGTTGAGGTATTCGTCAGTGCTTGCGAGAGCGTTGTACTTTGCAAGCATTTTGTCAACACTGGAGTTGCCTGCTGTTACAGCAGTAGGAAGAGCATAGTCGTGACCGTATCTGTGGAATGACCATGCAGCAGGTGCGACCATAGGAACAAAGTCGTTAGGGTTTACGATATTGTGGATGTTATAGTACTTGTAATCGTTATAGGATGAATTTGTTGTTCCCATAGGAGCTTCAAATGTATAACCGAATACATCGCTTGCTTCGTAATTACAATTAGGGTAAGAGATACCGTCATCGAGAGCAGCTGATGTGAGGTTGGCAGTAGCACCGCCGCGGCTGTAACCAACTACCCAGAACTTGATGTGACCTGATACATCGTAATCAGAGATGTACTGTCTGATGTATCTGAGGACCTCATCTCTTGCTTCGGAGAAGCCGGTAGCATCGCCGCTTGCACCGATCTTGAAGTTGCTTGCCCACTCCTTTTCGTAACCGCCGCCGCGGACTGCAACAGCGAGGAGTGTTACTTCTTCATTATTGATGTAGAGCTTCTTCTGAGCGATACCAACACCGATAGAATCCTCGGTTGGTTTTACCTGATAAAGAGGATTTGTGTGGAACTTTTCAAATCCGATAGTTGAGAGAAGATTCTCAGCGTTTATGCTTGAACCTGCATAGTCACCGTTGTTTACGTAAGGGATACTCGGCCAAACAGAAAGTTCAAGGCAGAGTGACATAGTTGCAAGGTGAGAATTGTATCCGTTGTAGGATGATCTTGTGAAGTAGTTATCATCATAGAAGAATTCAGTGCTGTAATCAGCAGTCTTGCAAGGATACATGAAATCGCCGTTTACCTTTGTGATAGAGCCTGCGATCTCGCCGAAAACATAGCTGAGGTCATCGGGAGCATCAACATTATAATAACCGGCATTCTGGATATCACGAAGGAAACGCTGACCGAACTGGAGATATTCTCCGGATAATGAATGGAAGAAACCAAGAGTGTAGATATAAGTTCCTTCATTCTGAATAGACTTTGCCTCAGTGTAAGCTGAGTTAGCGTGAGGATAGTCGTAGTAGTCAGAGGAGCTGTAAGGACCTGAATACTCCGTTCTGCCTTCGCATGGAAGACCGTCCGAAAGAAGAACTATGTTCTTGATAACGTTTGCATCGTTCGGGATAGCATCGAGCATGGAGTCAGCCTTTGCAAGAGCTCCCTGAACGTTTGTCATGTCACTGTCACGAAGTGAGTTGATGGAATTTGCAAGAGTCGTGTAGTTGTCAGTGAACTGACAGGTAGTTGTAGCATAAGTTGAATAGCTTACAACTCCGACATAGTTTGTGCCTATGCCGTTAAGAACAGAGCTGCAGAATTTTGTTGCTGCCTGTTTCATAGCTCTGATAGGAGTTCCGGACATACTTCCGGAAACATCCAGAACCAGGACTGAGTAGCGAGTTACATCGCTTGGGGCGGGTTTAGCCGATGCTGCTTGATCTTTGAAAGGTAAGTATACCAACAATGAAAAAGCGAGGCATAATGCTAAAAACGCACTTGACAATTTTTTGAACATTGCCTTTACCTCTCTTATATTAAATTTCGGTGACTTAAAGAATCACCGAATCAATTGTAACATATATCCAAATAATTGTCAACCTTTTTAAGCATAAAACACGAAAAATTTGTTAGTTAAGATTAAATGATTGACTGCATATCAAAATATGTTAAAATTTGATAGATCAAATTTGTAAGTGTATTTGCTTTGTATATTTGACAAACAAAGCTTTTTGTGATATACTTAACAAAAAACTCAGGAGATAATGACTTTGAAAAAATCCGTTCTGCAATATTGTGCTTCATTTTCTTTGCTCAGTATTTTTCAATTATTGATTATACGCGGCGTTGTTACATCTGATACAGGAAAGAAAGCAGTTGATGAGCTGTATGTTGACGGCGCTGATTTTTCACCGTTGGTATCGCTGGTTTCCGGCGGAATACATTCGTTTGCATTCTTTCTGCAAGAATTCTTCACAGTGATACTGGGAATATTCATTCCTATGATATTCATGTTTATAATCAGACATTTCTCTGAGAAAACTATTGAAAGAGAAGAAAAACGTTTCAACAAGAGGTATACATTTATAATGTCGCTTGCAGTTATTGTCGCAGGAGTCGCTTTAGCACATTTTAAGCTGATAAGTGACATTATAATAATGTATATCCCTGTACCGGCAGTATCATGGTTTGTATTTCATGGAAGTAAAAAAGAAAGAGAAGATAATGCCGAATGACCATTTAAAGGCACAATACTCGTTTGTGGCTGAAATTTGAGAAACATCTTAGTGTCAGTTAGTTCTCGGACGTTTGCTTGTTCACAAAAAGTTTACAAATATTTGCGTTGAAAGCAGTGCGTTTATTAGATATTTTTCATAAAAATATCTTGACTAACTTACCGGATTGATGTATAATGTTATATGTAAAGCTGTATATCAGCGCGATTATTTTAGAATGGAGTGAAAAAACTATGAAAAATATACTATTTGCAGCTTCCGAAAGCGTTCCTTTTATAAAGACAGGCGGTCTTGCTGATGTTGTAGGAGCGCTGCCACAGTACCTTAATAAAAAAGAATTTGATGTAAGAGTCATAATGCCATATTATACTTGTATTCCGGATAAATACAGAAACGATTTCAAATATGTTACTCACTTCTATATGGACTACGGTATGAGAAGCGAAAGCTTCCATGTAGGTATCATGGAATATGAATACAGCGGCGTTAAGTTTTACTTCGTGGATGATGAGTATTACTTCAAGTGTGATACCCCTTATTCCTCAGATATGAAGTGGGACATCGAGCGCTTTACTTTCTTCTGCAAGGCTGTTCTTGCAATCCTTCCGGTCATCGGTTTCCGTCCGGACATTATCCACTGTCACGACTGGCAGGCTTCAATGATACCGGTATTCCTCCACACAGCTTTCGCTACAAATCCTTTTTACAGCTCAACTAAAACTATCATGACCATACACAACCTCAAATTCCAGGGTGTTTGGGATATTGATACTTTTAAATTCAATACTGCTCTGCCGGATTATATGTTCACATCAGATAAACTGGAATTCCACAAGAATGCAAATATGCTCAAGGGCGGTCTCGTTTATGCGGACTATATCACAACTGTTTCCGAGACCTATGCTGAAGAGATAAAGTATCCGTTCTTTGGTGAACAGCTTGACGGTCTGCTCAGAGCTCGTTCAGCTTCGCTGCGCGGTATAGTGAACGGTATCGACTACAAGGTCTTTGATCCTAACAACGATAAGAAGATATTTGCTGAATATACCGCAAAGAATGTTAAATCACAGAAAGCTGTCAATAAGAAGAAGCTTCAGGAACAACTCGGACTCCCTGTTGACGACAGCAAGTATATGATAGCTATAATCTCACGTCTGAC
>ONAI01000005.1 GCA_900315755.1 uncultured Ruminococcus sp. | reverse complement strand
TTATTATAATCAAAAGGAGTTTTTCTTTCAAGCCTTATAGCTTTAAGCTATTTTGAACCCCCAGTCAAACTGGGGGTTTTCTAATTATAAACAAAAAAGGACAGTTCAAACGAACTGTCCTTTACCATTTTTATCAGCTTTGTTCAAGATCAAGCTTGAACGGTGCATATCTCTTATATGCCTTCTTGTTCTTGTCAACTGAGAGTGTATCAGCAAGTGATTTCATCATATCCTGAAAATCCTGTGAATATCTCTTGTTGAGTGTATTTTCCTTAACTTCATCCGACCAGAGATCATCAGAGGTCATACGCTTTTCAATGTCAGCCTTGATAAGTATGTAAGCTGTTGCTGAATCGTAATCGTAGCGAACTGCCTTGTAGTTTTCAAGGTCATTGAATACCTTATCGTTGAAAGCTGTACTTGCCTTTTCAGCGTCCGAAGGCTCAGAAGTTGTGACCTCTACTGCTTCTCCTACCGGTGCAGTTGTTGAGGTGTACTTAGCCAATGTAACTTCGTTTGCAAACGGATCTGTTGTTGTAGTTGTTGTGGTTGTGTCTTCGTTGCTCCATGCATCGTCAGCAGCAGCAGTAGTAGTTACAGTGGTATCAGTAGTTGAGCCGTCTTCAGCAGCAGCCTCTGAGGTAGCTTCTTCCTGCTTCTTTTTCTGGTATTCCTCGTAATCAGCTTTTACCTTGTCGAATTCCTTGAATTTTTCCTCATCGCCGCTTACTGAGTTTATCTGATTTACATAGCCGTCGATCATTTTCTCGACCTCTCTGAGTTCATCGCCTTCAAGCTTATTGCCCTCAGAATCCGAAAGACTGATCGAAAGATACTTGATTCTTGCTGTGTTATCCTTGTAATAATCCTTGAGTTCCTGCTCTGAACAACCGTACTGCTTGTCAATACCGTAATAGTAGTCGAAGAGATACTTGAGCTTGTAGTTGTTCTCGTAAAGGTCTCTGATCGACTGCTCACCGATTCCGTTATCACCGAGGAAATCCTGCTCCTTAGCAGAAGCAACAGCTTCGTCTATCTTAGTGTAATCATCAGCTGTAAGTGAACCGTTTACCTTTTCAAATTCACGCTCGGTAGCAACGAACTGACGGCAATATTCAGTAGCCTTATCCTGTATCCAGTCAGATGCATCAAGGTCATCTATACGTGAATTCTCAATATCATCAGCGGAAGGATATGCGCCGTCCTTCTGAGCGATTTTGTATGCAGCTTCATCGTAGGCTGATAATTCGTTGTATATGAAAATGCCGGCGCGGATATCGTATCCATCAACAGTAAGAGCTGTTTTAGTACCGCTGCCGATAGTCACCGCTCCCGGAGCGCTGCATCCGAATGATGTTGCAGCAAGAGTAAATGCAGCTGCCGCTGCGGCAAACTTAGTGAATTTTCTCATTATGATTCCTCCGATATTATGTTCTCAAAATAAAATCATACTTCCGGTCATGTTTGCGAAAGTACAGACCAAATTTCAAATACTGTTATATTATACTACATTAATTTGAATTTGTCCATAGTAAAAACGAAATTTTTTTCAAAATTTCACAGTTAAATCAAATTAAAAATTTATATTATAAGATATTTGCTCACATATTCTTGACTTTTTCTTATTATAATGATAGAATAATAGTATATGTTCATTTTTAGGAGGCTACATAATGAAAGTCGAACTGCTCGCTCATACACCCGATCCCGAAAAGATTGTCGCTACTGCGGCTAAGCTTTGCTACTCAAACAGTGATATTTCCTCACTCATGGATGGCCTCACCGAAGATAAGACCAAAGATTTCATAAATATGCTCGTTTCTATCGGTCATGAAAGCGTTATGGAACACGTTTCCTTTACTTTCGGTATTGAGGGTATCTCAAGAGCCTGTTCACATCAGCTTGTACGTCACAGAATAGCCTCCTACTCTCAGAAGAGTCAGAGATACGTCAACGAGAACGGCTTTGATTTTATTACTCCTCCTGCTATAAGTGAACTTCCGGAGGCTGAATCCGAATTTGACCGCATTATCTCTGAGATCACCGAAAGCTACGCCAAGATCGCCGACCTCCTGACTGAAAAGCATAAAGCTGATTTCATCGCTCAGGGGCTGGACGAAAAGTCTGCTGCTTCAAAAGCGCGTAAGCTTGCCAATGAGGATGCACGTTTTCTGCTCCCAAATGCCTGCGAGACCAAGATTGTTGTTACTATGAACGTCCGCTCGCTGTTCAATTTTTTCAGTCACCGCTGCTGCAACAGAGCTCAGTGGGAGATAAGGGCAGTCGCTGATGAAATGCTGAAGCTTTGTCTGAGTATTGCTCCGAATCTGTTTGCAAGTGCCGGTCCGCCGTGCGCTTCGGGCGGTAAATGTCCTGAAGGGAAAATGTCATGCGGAAAAGCTGCCGAAATGATAAAGCGATATTCAGAACTCAGAAACGATCTTTCTACAAGGACTTCTATATCTGCTGTGCTTTTGATACCGATGACGGTCATCCGCATTTTGTGTTTCCGGCAGGTCAGGGCGATGTAAGAGAGCTTATAGGTGTCCTGAGAGACTATTCGGCACTACAAAACAGTCCGCTGATACTTACAGGTGTTACAAAGCCTGTGCTCGATATTCTTTACGAATTGTTCCCCGAACAGTTCAGCATTGTGCCTGACCGTGATTCTTCTGATTACGTCTATAACTCCGCCGATCTCATAGGTCTTGCTGGCAGAAAGTATCACCAGAAACGCAATCATATCGCAAGATTCAGCGAGATACCTTATGAATTTTCAATAATTACCGAGAAGGATCTCGATGACTGTATATATTTCAGTACGCAGACTTACAATGAGAAGTACCCTTACAGCGAGGGTTCGATCATTGCTGAACAGTTTGCGATAAACACCTATTTCAGTTATTACTCGGAACTCGGACTGACCGGCGGAATAATACGTATAGACGGCAGGATCGCTGCTCTCACGATAGGCGAAAGACTTAATTCCGATACGTTCTGTGTACACATTGAAAAAGCTGATACTTCCTTCAACGGCATATACGCCGCGATCAACAATTGCTTTGCTAAGTCCGCTGCGGCAGACTTCAGATATATCAACCGCGAAGAAGATATGGGGATCGAGGGACTGAGAAAATCAAAACTCTCCTATCACCCGGCTTTCCTCGTAGAAAAAAATATAGTTACATTCAAATGAAAGGATTTTTATTATGATCTACGCTTTTCTTGCTGATGGCTTTGAAGAAACTGAAGCTATCGCTCCTATCGACCTGCTAAGACGCAGCGGCAAAAAAGTCGTTACAGTCGGTGTGGGCGATAATATGATTACAAGTTCGCATGGTGTCACTGTTGTAACTGATACTATCGCTCAGGAAGCCGCACTTAACGACGAACTCGAAATGATAATTCTGCCGGGCGGTATGCCGGGGACTCTGAATCTCGAAAAGTCGGCTTATGTCCAGAACGCTATCGACTTCTGCGTAAAGAACGGCAAGTATATCGGTGCTATCTGTGCTGCTCCGTCAGTTCTTGGTCATAAGGGACTACTCAGAGGCAGGAAGGCTGTCTGCTATGAGGGCTTTGAAGCTCAGCTTGAAGGTGCTGAGGTACTGAAAGATCCGGTAGTTCAGGACGGTATCTACATCACTTCAAGAGGTGCAGGTACTGCTATCGAATTTGGTCTCAAGCTGGTCGAGGCTGCCGTTTCAAAAGCTGAGAGCGACCGTCAGCGCAAGGCTATTATGTGCTTCTGAAATGACAGACAAAAAAACTCTGCGGAAAAAGTATTCCGCGCTGAGAAAAGAATTGAAGTCAGACGTCAGGGATAATACTATTACAGCTGATGTATTGTCACTCAAACAGGTAATCAATGCCGATCTCGTTCTGCTTTACGCTTCGTTCGGATCAGAGATCAGCACATGGAAACTGGCTGAACAGCTTATCTCAATGGGTAAGACTGTGGCTTTCCCAAGATGCGGAGAGAACGGTCACATGACATTCCACATAATAACTGATCTGTCGCAGCTCAAAAGCGGTGCTGCCGGCAAATACAATATCCGCGAGCCTGAATCCTCTCTCCCGCAGCCACATACTTCTGACGTTACTGTATGTATAGTCCCCGGACTTGCTTTCACTGAATACGGCGGCAGGCTCGGCTACGGCGGCGGATTCTACGACCGGTTTCTCGCTGAGCATCCGTATATCCGCACTATTGCACTTGCTTACGAAGGTATGATTGCGGATGATCTGCCTGTTCTTGAACACGACTTCACTGTCGATATGATAATAACCGAAGAAAGGACGTTTTATTGTAATGAACAATAACGATGATCTCATTAACAATATACTTAACGAGCTCGATAATAAGGCTGAAAATGAAAAGCCTGTAACTGACGAGACTCCTGAGCCTTCGCCGGCTGAGGACGAACCTGTTCAGAAGGCTTCTGATGATACTCCGGAGGACGTTTCTCAGGACAACGGTTATCCAAGCCATGATATGCCGGATGATATGCCGCCTCAGGAGCAGTTCGGACAGCCTATGCAGCCTATGCGTTCTCAGCATAATCCGAAAAAGAAAAAGAAGAAAAAGAAACGCAGCCGTGTTCCGGGTGTTCTTATCCTCACTACGTTCATCGTTGCCGTTTCTATCGTTCTTTCCCTCGTTATCATCGCTTTCGGCAAGGATATGCTCGGAATCGGCAAGGATGATTCAACTCACCTCATTGTCGTAAAAGACGGTGCTACTACCGAGGAGATCGCATATATGCTAAAGGATGAAGGTATCATCCGTTCGCCAAAGGCTTTCATCTATTTCTCGAAGCTCAGAAAATCTGACGCTGCCTACGTTCCGGGTGAACACTTCATAAAAGGCAATATGGCTTATGAAACTATAATCCAAAAGCTCACAACTACTCAGAGCGAGGCTAAGAATCCGGTCGAACTCACTATACCGGAAGGCAAGAACCTCGACTGGATAGCAGAACAGCTCGAAGAAAAGAAGATATGTAAGGCTAAAGACTTCCTGTTCACCTTCAATTCGGGAGGCCTTGGATGTGACTTTGAAAATCAGCTCAAGGGAACTGACAACAGCCTGAAATTCAGACGTATGGAAGGCTACGCTTTCCCTGATACCTATATGTTCAGTGAGGATATGGACGTAACTGAGGTATGCCAGAAGATATACTTCAACTTCAATAAGAAAATGACTCCGGAACGTTACAGTAAAATGAATGAGCGCGGACTTACTCTCGATCAGCTCATCACCTTCGCTTCGATAGTTCAGCTCGAAGCTGCTTCACCGGACACTATGAAGGACGTTGCTTCTGTATTCTGGAACCGTAGAAACGATCCGGAGGAATTTGCAGGAAAGCTTCAGTCGGATCCTACCAAGAACTACGCTAATCTTACTATCAAGCCGCGCCTCGATGTACCTAACCCGACTATGCTTGACGCTTACAATACCTATATTGCTCAGGGACTTCCTCCGGGAGCTATCTGCAATCCGGGTACTGACGCTATCGACGCTGTACTTGATGCACCGCAGACAGATTATAAGTACTTCGCTGCTAATATCTACACAGCTGAGACCAAATTTGCTGTTTCCTACGAAGAACATCTTGCTAATCTCGATGTAATACACGCTGAAGAGGCTGAGTATGAAGCTGAACAGGCTTCAAGAGAGGCTGAACAGGCTGCTAAGGAATCTACTCAGCAGGAGGGTGCTGAAAATGCTCAACAATAAACTCGAAGTCCTCGCACCAGCCGGTGACGAGGAGCGCTTCGGCGCTGCTGTAAACTACGGTGCAGACGCTGTATACCTCGGACGTCAGCAGTTCGGTATGCGCGCTTCACCCATGAATTTTGATTACGAACAGCTTGTAAATGCGGTCAATACCGCTCATGCAAAAGGTATAAAGGTTTATGTCACCTGCAATACCCTGCCGCGAAATAATGAGATACCATTCTTTCAGAAGTTCGTTGAGGAGGCAGTATCTGCTAAGGTGGATGCGCTTATCGTTGCGGATATTGGTCTGCTCTCGCTCGTTAAGAAGTATGCTCCGGATATGGAGATACACATTTCAACTCAGACCGGCATAGTAAACTATGTTACTGCGCGTGAGCTGTACGATATGGGCGCTAAGAGAGTTGTACTCGCGCGTGAGCTGTCGCTCGACGAGATCGCTGAGATAAGAGCAAAAACAAGTCCGGAACTCGACATCGAGACATTCGTTCATGGTGCTATGTGCGTTTCCTTTTCAGGAAGATGTCTGCTTTCGCAGTACCTTGTTAATCGTGATGCTAACCGCGGCGAATGTGCTCAGCCATGCAGATGGGGCTATCACCTCATGGAAGAGAAGCGTCCGGGCGAATTCTTCCCGGTTTATGAGGACGAAAAAGGCACTTACATCCTCAATTCCAAGGATATGTGCATGATAGATCACATTGATAAGCTTGCAGAAGCCGGTGTTATGAGCCTTAAAATTGAAGGCAGAGCTAAGTCCGCTTACTATGTAGCAGTCGTTACGAATGCTTACCGGATGGCTGTTGACGAGTATTACAAAGATCCATACAATTTCAAGCTGCCTGACTGGATACGCGATGAGGTATTCAAAGTAAGTCACCGTAAATATTGCAGCGGCTTCTTCTTCGGAGTTCCGGAAGAATCGCAGTATTACGAAAATAGTGGCTATATACGCAACTATGACGTTGTTGCAGTCGTTGAATCATGTGCGGACGGTAAGGTCTACTGTACTCAGCGCAACCGCTTCTTCGCTGGAGATACTGTTGAACTGCTTGCCCCGTCGCAGAAACCGGTCGAAATGAAACTTGATATTCTCTACAACGAAAACGGTGAACAGATCGAAACAGCTAATCACGCTATGATGAATTTCTCATTCCCGTGTGATATGACTTTCCCTAAGGGAACCGTTATCCGCAAAAATCTTGACCATTTTTTATTAATTGTCGCTGAGATCATAGGGCGGCTCTTCATTCGAGAGAGCAAGCTCGACCACTTTTCCATAGAATCCGGCTGGATTCAGAAGCACACGCTCCCCTATCATTTTTGCCTGTGCGAGGTCAGGCGCATAAAGCTTCATGTCCATGAGATCGCAGCTGACATCGAGACATCTTATATATACATAATATCCGTTTTCGACCTTTATGTATTCGATCTTTAATTCCTGCTCAGCCTTTCTGCGGGCAAAATACCTCAGTGCAGCAAGCACAAGCTTGTCTCTGTAAGACTTCGGTGCATAGGTCTTTAATTCACGCGCACATTCCCTGCCCTTCGGCTGGAGAACATAGACATCAAGACCGCTTTCGTCCTTATCAAGTGAAATAAGACCGTTTTTCAGCAGATAGTCGATCGAATCCTGATAATAGAAATAGTTTACGATCCCTGTTCCGATAGCGATCTCATAAAGCTGCTCGGTCTCAACAGGCTTTGCGATCTTATACAGCAGATAACAAAGAAGTATATTGAGCGTAGGAACGTCCTTGATCTCCGTATCGGCAAAGGCTGCCATTTTTTTTATATTTTCTTCCTGCATATGAACTCCTTAACAGAAATTCGGATAATCTATCATGTGTGAAAGAAGTGCGATGTTTACAGCCGCTTCAACACTTGCGACTGTCGATGGCACTGTACAGGTCTCCTGTATCTCTTCACCGCTGTCAAGGTTTGTGACAGTCGGCTTGACAGCTACATTCAGAGTTATTGGCATACCGGATGATATTCCTCCGATTATACCGCCGTGATTGTTGGTCTTTGAGAGTACATACCCACGATCGTTGACGTAGAACTCATCATTATTCTGGCTTCCGACCATACGTGCAGAACGGAATCCAATACCGAATTCAAGTCCGGTAACCCCCGGAATACCAAAAATAAGCTGAGCAATGTTATTCTTCAGACCATCAAATATCGGTGCGCCTACGCCTGCCGGAACGTTTACGGACGCGCACTCGATGACACCTCCGAGCGATTCACCTGCTTCTTTTGCTTTGTATATGTCATCCTGCATGAGCCAGCCGCGGCGGTCATTTATTACAGGAAATTCCTTATCCCTGATACTCTTAACGCCATCACGCGTAATATTTACCGGATCAAAGGGATTATCCTTGATGCTATGGATACTCAGAACATGAGCACCGGTATAAATCCCGCGTCTTTCGAGGATCTGAGCACATATAGCTCCTGCAAAGCAAAGCGGTATAGTCAGTCTGTCGGTGAAGTGTCCCTCATCACGAAAATCATTTATTCCACGGTAACGTACAGCGCCTGTATAATCAGCATGACCGGTACGTGAAAGTCTGTCGAGATTTGAGTGCTGCGGAGCTTTTACAGATACATTCTGTATAAAAGCACACAACGGTGTGCCAGTCGTCCTGTCATTGTATATGCCTGACATAACGTGCGGCATAACGTTCTCACGAACCTTGTTTCTGCCGATATTCCTGCGCGCCATAAAGCGGGCAAGTGCTTCTACATCAATGTATTCTCCGGAAGGCAGATTATCGACCGTAACACCAATAGCGGGTCCGTTAGACTCGCCGAAAATTGATATTGAGATCCTGTTATTCCAGATGGATGACATTTATGCTACCTCCGAGTTTTGAATAATCCTTGAAAAAATCGGGATATGATTTTTCAGCGGCTTCGGCACCTTTGATCGTGACCTCGCCGGATGTACGTGTTGCTGCGATCGCTGCTGCCATTACTATTCTGTGATCCCCTGCGCCGTCAACTACGCCTCCGTGCATATTACCGGTAGGACGGATTATAAGTCCATCATCGGTGACTGTTACATCGCCGCCAAGTTCATTCAGCATTGCGGCTGTTGTAACAAGACGGTCGCTTTCTTTGATGCGGAGTCTTTCAGCGTTGAAAATCACTGATTCACCGTTCCCGAATGCGCCGAATACCGAAAGTATCGGTACAAGATCCGGTATATCCGAACAATCAGCTTTAAAGCAGCTTATCCTGCCGTTATCACACGCTTCGCTGACAATATCAAATATCCTTTTATCACCCTGTACGCTTTCAGGAATGAGATTTCCGAGTTCAATATCACTGCCAAGAGCATTTGCAACACAGAAAAATGCTGCCTGAGAATAATCTCCTTCGATCTTTTCGTTATGTGCGCGGTACTGCTGTCCGCCCTTTATGAAGAAGCCGTTTTCAGTACGCTCGATTACAATACCGAAGCGGCTGAGAATGTCAATAGTTATATCAACATACGGTGCGGATTCGAGATGAGATGTCAGCACGATCTCAGAATCTTCCTCAATCAGCGGAAGTGCAAAGAGAAGACCTGTCACGAACTGTGAAGAGACGTTGCCTTCTATCTGGTATCTGCCGCCTGTAAGCTTTCCGCGCAGTCTGTATGGCATCTCGGCTGTGATAAATTTTACGCCGTTCTTGCCGAGTTCGCGCTTGTATATGTCTATCGGACGTTGTGGAAGTCTGCCGCGTCCGTTAAATTCAGAATCAGTTCCGAGTGCAGCTGCAATAGGCATTACAAACCTGAGTGTCGAGCCGCTTTCGTTGCATTCGATAACTGCCTTTGTTGTAGGGACTTCTATGCCCTCTACTGTTATCGTGTCACCGTGAACGCTGAATGAAGCTCCTAAAGCAGACATCGCATTCATAGTGGCGTCAATGTCATTGGACATCGTAACGCCTGTTATAACAGATTTTCCGCCTGCAAGCGCCGCACTTATGATAACTCTGTGGGCGCAGCTCTTTGAAGCGGGAATACTAACCGCTCCTTTGAGCAAAGAAGGTGTAATTCTTATATCCACGATCAGCCCTCCATGAGACGTGCAAATTCAGGAACTGCCACTTTAACGATCTCGGCATTGCCAATAGTTTTGCAGATTATGTAATTTATGCTGCCTGATTCACGCTTCTTGTCCTTGGAACAGAACGGAAGCAGCTCACTCATCGGTATATCAGTACCGGTCGGGAGTTTATATCTCTGAACGCAGTTTTTGAGACGCTCTGCGATCTCCGGTGATGCAAGCTTATCTGTTATAATGCACATACCGGCTGCTACACCCATTCCATGAGTGAAATCTGTATAGTGATGCCAGCCTTCAAGCGCATGACCGAGAGTGTGTCCGAAATTAAGTATCATACGCTCACCCTTATCCAGCGTATCATGCTCAACAACAACTCGCTTGATGTCCACACAGTTTGCAACGATCTCGTCCATGATACTGTCACAGGTATCAAGATCGTACTTCTCAAGCAGTTCAAACAACGCTTCATCACGTATCATGCCATACTTTATGACCTCTCCCATACCGTCTGCAAGAGTTTCCGGCGGAAGTGTCTTCAATGTGTCACTGTCTGAGATAACTATACTCGGCTGCTTGAACGCGCCGACAAGATTTTTGCCGCCCGGAATGTCGATAGCAGTCTTACCGCCCACCGAGGAATCCACCTGTGCAAGCAGAGTTGTAGGAATCTGGACATAGTCAACGCCCCTGAGGTATGAAGCAGCGGCAAATCCGCTGATATCGCCGACAACTCCTCCGCCGAGAGCAATGATTATGTCACTTCGCGTGATCTCGCTTTCGCAGAGAAAATCATATATCTTGCTCAGATTTTCGATACTCTTGGACTGCTCGCCGTTTGGAAAGACATAAGAAGTGCATTTGAATCCGTTTTCTTCGAGTGATCTCCTGACATCGCCGAGATACAGCTTTTCAACAATATCATCGGTAATGATAGCAGCTGTTCTTGAGGATGTGATCGAAGCAACGTATTCACCGCACTTTTTAAGACTTCCACGTTCTATGACAACATCATATGGCTGTGTTGTATTGATTCTGATTCTTTTCATGGGAACCCTCCGCAGGTAAGGCTATACAATTGAATGTGCGCTATTATTGCGACATTCAGATGAATTTTACAATAACTAATTAATTATACCATAATATGTAAATAATGTCAAGCAAAGCAGTTTGTTCCAAATATGTTACAATGAGAAAAGTTTTCTTCTCATTAATATACAGTCGTAGCCGTTGAGGACGTTGTTTTTATCAAGATCAAGGCGTTTCCATGCTGAATCAATGTTTTCTGAATACCTTCCGAGCACGAAATTTCCAAGTGTTACGAGATCTGCGATCCTGTACTCTTCCTGCGGGATCTCAACCGGTTCAGTCGAATGTGTCTCATTGCTGAGAAATTCTTCGAGCACTCCTGCCCAGTATCTGCCCATTTTCTCGTAGCCGCTCTCATTGGGATGAACTCCGTCGTAGAGGTCGTCTTTCATGTCTACAACGCTGTGTATATCGGCAAATCTGACATTTTTACCCTCTGACTGCATCTTCGCCGCCAATTGCTTAATTGACGAGTTATAGCTGTCAATACAGCTTTGTATAAGTGCTGAAAATTCCTCCGGAGTGCTGTTCCACTTCTTTTCACCGTAAGACCAGAACCACTCTGAAACGACAGCTGTATCCATATCAGGTATCGTTGTCACGAAAACGGTCTCTCCGGCTGTTCCCTCATCAAGTATGTAGTTTATCAGGTTCTCAAGTCTATCGGTAATACCTTCGTTGTAATTACTGATTATGTCGTTTGTGCCTATCTGTAACAGAACGATGTCCGGTTTGAATGTACTGATATATTCGCCGGACATAAGCGTTTCAAGTATTCCCTGACGCGCCTCAGTCCCTGACATCTGCTGTATCGCATATCCGCTGTAACCGGCATAGTTGCCGTCATATACGACCTCTTGCCCATTGTATTCAAATGTCTCAGAATCGCTGCCTTTAGGTCCTACTATGTCAATATCCGTGATGCCCTTCTGAGTAAGGGTATAGCTCATATATTTGCGATAGCCGCCTTGTTCCCAGTAGCCGTCGGTTATCGAATCTCCTACCGGCATTATCTTAACCTTACGCTGTGACTGCTCAGCGCTTCCGGTAATCGCAGCCAATGAAGCAAAAGCTGCTGATGCCATTGCACCGGCACACAGAGCCGCTGTTATCTTCCTTTTCATGTCTTGACTCCATTCCGCAGACCGCCTATTGTCTGCTGTTTTCTTTATATTAACATATTCCGGACGATTTTTCAAGGGCGTTTATTGCAATTCAGCACGATTTGTGATACAATTATAATATATTTATCGAAAAGGTGCTATCATGGATACAGATTCAATTTTCAGAAATTGCCGGCTATGTCCGAGAATGTGCGGTGCTGACCGTACTTCCGGAGCAGGTTACTGTGGCGAGAACAGTACAGTTCATGCGGCAAAGGCTTACCTTCATATGTGGGAAGAGCCGTGTATATCTTATAAAAACGGCGCAGGTACGGTATTTTTTTCCGGATGCAGTCTGCATTGCCGTTTCTGTCAGAACAACTCTATAAGCAACCTTATGCACGGCAAGGCACTTACTACGGAGAGTCTTGCTGATGTATTCCTCAGACTTGCCGATAAAGGTGCTGATAATATCGAACTTGTCACGCCAACTCACTTTGTTCCGGTTATTATAAACGCGCTCGACCTCGTTAAGCACAGACTGAGTATCCCGATAGTTTATAACTCCGGCGGATATGAACTCGCTGATACGCTCTCCATGCTCAACGGCTATATCGACATTTATCTGCCTGACCTCAAATACTTCTCGCCTGAAATTTCAGCAAGGTACTGCGATGCCCCTGATTATTTCTTTTATGCTTCGGAAGCAGTCCTGAAAATGATAGAACAGGTCGGTAAACTGATCTTCAATGATGAGGGCGGACTGCTGAAGGGTACTGTGATACGCCATCTTGTACTCCCCTCACATCGCCATGATTCTATGAAGATAATCGACTGGATAGCGGAAAATACTTCGTCAGATTCGCGTCTTGTGAGTATTATGAACCAGTACACGCCTTTCAGCTTCATAAGTGATAATTTTCCGGAACTGAAGCGCCGTGTAACAAAAATGGAGTACAACAGCGTTGCAGATCACGCTGCTGCACTCGGTTTAGAGGGCTATACTCAGGAAAAGAGGTCGGCTTCTGAGGAATATGTCCCGGATTTTGACTTTTCCGGTCTGTGATCAGCGGTACGCCGAGCGTACCGCTATTATACTACCACTCCCTTCGTGAAGCTTATGCGGTCATCAGTCATTTCGACCCTCAGCTGCTCGCCGCTCGTAACGCTTGAATCAACGATCATCTGTGCAAGTTCATTCTCGATAAGCTCCGTAACTCGGCGCTTGATAGGTCTTGCGCCATATTTATCGGTCTCGCTGGCGGCTGCGACCGCTTCTATCACCTCGGGCGAATAACTAAGTCTTATGCCGATACTATCCGCTCTTTTGCTGAGGTTATCAAGCGCTATCCTGCTGATCTTCATTAAGTCCTGCTTTTCGAGTCTGCCGAATACTATTATTTCGTCTATACGATTCAGGAGTTCCGGTGCGAAATGCTGCCTTATACTTTCAAGCACACGCTCTTCGTCCTTTGCACTGTCGCCGGATGAAAATCCTACCGATGTGCGGTGCGTAAGCTGCTCAGCCCCTACGTTTGAGGTCATGATGATTATGCAGCTGCGGAAGCTGATACGCCTCATCGAAGAATCAGTCAGAACGCCTTCATCAAGTATCTGGAGCATTATATTAAGTACCTCCGGATCAGCCTTTTCGATCTCATCAAATAGTATAAGTGAATAGGGATTGCGGCGTACTTTCTCGCAGAGTGTCATGCTGCTGTCATCGTAGCCTGCATATCCGGGAGGCGCTCCGATAAGCTTAGATACTGAGTGCTTCTCCATGTATTCCGACATATCAACTCGTATAAGACTGCTTTCAGTATTGAAAAGACAGTCCGCAAGTGCTTTGGCAAGCTCTGTTTTTCCAACTCCGGTAGGACCTGCAAACATGAATGAAGCTGTCGGACAGCTGCTGTCGCGCAGACCTGATTTTGCACGTACTATCGCATTTGAGATCTTATCCACCGCATAGGAATGTCCCACAACTCTCTCTGAGAGGCGCTCCTTTAGCTGGCTCAGCTGATCTGCTTCCTCGTTTGTTATCCTGTTCAGAGGAATACCTGTCTTCATTGAGATAACCGCCATAACATCCGCCGGCGAAACGCTGACGGGTACATTTTTGTCTATATACTTTCCGACATCACGCAGACCTATACCCATTTGTGCAAGACGGATGTATTTTGTGTCCTTATAGCATAAGCCTGTATTCCGGCAGATCTTCGCCCTCGCGCAGGCTTCGTCTATGACATCTATCGCCTTATCCGGCAGAAATCTGTCAGAAATATATCGCATCGACATATTTACTGCAAGCTCTATCACTTCATCACTTATCTCTACATTATGGTATTTTTCATAGCTCTTCCGCAGTCCCTTGATAATGCCGATACAACCTTCCGCCTCAGGTTCAGTTACATATACCGGCTGGAAACGTCTTTCAAGTGCGGAATCCTTTTCGATTGTCTTGCGATATTCGTCAAATGTTGTAGCGCCGATTATCTGCAATTCACCGCGAGCAAGCTGGGGCTTCATTATATTTGCCGCATCAATTGCACCCTCTGCCGCACCTGCGCCGACTATCGTGTGTATCTCGTCGATGAAAAGTATAACATTTCCGGCTGTTACAGCTTCCTCCATGCAGGCTTTTACGCGCTCTTCAAAATCTCCTCGGTACTTTGCACCGGACAGCAATGAGGTTATGTCAAGTGTGATTATAAACCGGTTCTTTAGCGAATCGGGTACAAGATTACGTACAAACAGAGCTGCCACACCCTCTACTATTGCTGTTTTTCCAACTCCTGCTTCACCTATCAGACAAGGATTATTCTTCGTTTTTCTTGCAAGCACCTGCAAGACACGGTCTACTTCTTTTTCGCGTCCTATGAGAGGATCATTCTTCTTTATCACAGATATATCAGTAAGATTTTTGCCGTATCTGAGAAGATTAGGCATTTGTGAAGGCTTAGGACGTATTGATTCGTACATATCCCTGCGTACGCTGTCAGAGCCGATCATGTTGAGCCCGGAACATATCCCACTCAGATCACCGCCCATTTTTCGTATTACTGTACAGGCGCTGCTTGAAGGCTCACTGATAATAGCTGCAAGTATATGTTCCGGAGAGACTTGCTTTTTACTGTCTGCCTCCGCGATCTTACATGATGATTCGAGTATTCGCTTTGCAGCGGTCGTAAAATACCGCTGATTAAGTGCAGTTGGATTCCCCTGCCCTACAAGTTCGATTATCTCGCGGCGTATATCGTCATACGCCACACCATTTTCAATGAGTATCTCTGCCGCTTCCGATGAACCTTCGTCCGACATTGCAAGGAGTATGTGCTCGCTTCCGATGTAAGTATGTCCGAGTTCTGAGGCGCTTCCTACCGCGGATTCGATTATCCTCAGCGACTTCTTTGTGAATTTCTCTGTGTTAAGCATCTGAGTTTCTCCAATTCTTCTGTTATTGTACCCTTTACTGTACATCATTATTATGCCACTAATACTATGCGATAATAGTCGAATTTCACGGCTCAGGAAAATTTTGTAACACTTTTTTCTCCTCAGCATACTATGTACTATGAAGCGACAGAAATCGCTTCAAATACATCACACTAAGGAGTGTTTGATTATGTGTAATTCTTGTTTTGACGGTAACAACTGCTGGTGGATCATTCTTCTTATCCTTCTCTTCATCCTTCTCTTCTCAGGCTGCGGATGCAACAACGGCTGCGGCTGTGATAACAACAACGGCTGCGGATGCGGCTGCTGATAAGGCAACAAAAAAGGGACTCCGTACCTCGGTACAGAGTCCCATACATATTTATACTGCTATTGTAACATTCTTATTTCGTCTGTTTGTGAGTATCGGCTGAGTACCGTTCAGAACGCAGTCAGCTGTTACTGTTACCTTTGCAATGCTTCCGTCAGACGGAACTGTAAACATAGTCTTCATAAGGATGCCTTCAAGTATCGAGCGGAGTCCGCGGGCACCGGTCTTCTGTGAGATAGCCTTCTTTGCGATCTCAATAAGTGCATCATCGTTTATCTCAAGCTCTATGTCGTCATACTCAAACAGCTTTTTATACTGCTTGATAAGCGCATTTTTAGGCTCTGTCAGTATCTTCACGAGTGAATTCTCATCAAGTTCCTCAAGAACTGAGATTACCGGCAGACGTCCAACAAATTCAGGTACCATACCAAATTTTACAAGATCCTTCGGGATGACCTTCTTGAAAATGTTATCCTTTTCTTCCTTATGCGACTTTATCTCACCACCGAAACCGATAGGTGCTTTGCCGATACGCTTCTGTATCTGCTTTTCAAGTCCGTCAAACGCACCGCCGCAGATGAAGAGGATGTTTTTAGTGTTGATCTGGATAACTTCCTGATTCGGGTGCTTTCTGCCGCCCTGCGGAGGTACATTTGAAACTGTACCCTCTACTATTTTCAGAAGTGCCTGCTGTACACCCTCACCGCTTACATCACGGGTAAGAGATGTGTTCTCGGATTTACGCGCGATCTTGTCTATCTCATCAATGTAGATGATTCCGCGTTCAGCAGCCTTGATGTCGAAATCGGCAGCCTGTATCAGACGAAGCAGCACATTCTCAACATCATCACCAACATATCCGGCTTCTGTGATAGTTGTTGCATCGGCGATAGCAAACGGTACATTCAGAAGCTTTGCAAGAGTCTGAGCGAGAAATGTCTTACCGACACCGGTTGGACCGAGGAGAAGAACGTTGCTCTTCTGGAGCTCAACGCCATCAGACTTGTCATCGTCCGGATCATTCTCATCCTGACTCATGATACGCTTGTAATGATTATATACAGCTACTGCAAGCGAGATCTTTGCATCGTCCTGACCGATAACGTATTCATCGAGGAATTCCTTGATCTCACGCGGTTTGAGCAGCTTCATAGAAGAAAGAGGCTGGTTCGCATCCTTCTTGGCAGCCTTTTTGTGGGATTTTGCGATGCCGGGACCATAGATCATTTCATAGCAATAGCAAACACATTCGTCACAAATATTAGCATTGCCGGCTGAAAACATACTGTGTACTCTGTTTTCGCCTTTTCCGCAGAAACTGCACGACTTAAATGATTCTGCCATTTATAAAACCACCTTTATCTTTTTGCTATTACCTTGTCGATAAGACCGTATTCCATAGCTTCCTGCGCGATCATATAGTTATCACGCTCACAGTCGATGTGGATCTGTTCGAGAGTTTTACCGGTATTCTCAGCAAGTATAGCTTCGAGACGGTCTCTTGTACGTTCAAGGTTTTTAGCGTGTATCATGATGTCGGTCTGCTGACCGCCGAGACCTCCGCCGATAAGCGGCTGATGTATCATGATCTCGCTGTTTGGAAGCGCAAAACGCTTGCCCTTAGCACCGGATGAAAGCAGAAACGCACCCATTGAAGCTGCCATACCGATGCAGATAGTTGATACATCGCATTTGATATAATTCATTGTATCGTAGATAGCCATTCCAGCTGTTACTGATCCGCCGGGACTGTTGATATAAAGTGAGATATCCTTCTCACTGTCCTGACTTTCAAGGTAAAGAAGCTGTGCGACTACAAGACTTGCTGTTGTATCATTCACCTGATCCGACAGCATTATGATCCTGTCATTGAGGAGACGTGAAAAAATATCATAAGACCTTTCGCCGCGGCTGGTCTGTTCAACTACGTATGGTACTAAACTGCTCATATTCATCGCCCTTTCTTAAAAACCATTGCCCCACAACCTGCGCTGTGGGACAACTCGTATATTATTATTATTTGTAAGTATTGACCGGATAATGTCGAAGGCTGATTATTCAGCGTCCTTCTTATCCTCAGCAAGAGAATTATCGACCACAGCGTTCTCCTTGACAAAGTCAACAGCCTTCTGTACTCTGAGGTCATCTACATAGTCATCAAGAGGGATGAATCTCTTGATTGTTTCAACGTCGACCTTATTTGAAGCTGCGATATCTGCAAGACCGGAATTGATCTCATCCTCTGTTGGCTCAAGTCCTTCGAGTTCAGCGATCTTTTCAAGTGCAAGACGAAGCTTGACTTCGTTGATTGCTCTCTCTCTGTAAGTTTCTCTGAATGAATCCATATCCATACCAGTGTACTGGAAGTAAAGCTTGATGTCCATGCCCTGTGCGCCGAGCTGCTGCTCGAACTGACGGATGTGAGCGTCTATTCTCTGCTCAAACATACAATTCGGGATAGGAGCGTCAACCTTTTCGATAATAGCGTTCATTACATCATTCTCGAAGGAAGATTTTGCCTGATTCTCAGCAGCTTCCTCGAGCTTTGTCTTAATGTCGTTTCTGTATTCTTCAACTGTATCGAATTCAGTAGCATCCTTGATGAGGTCATCATTGATCTCAGGGAGTTCCTCATAGCTGATAGCCTTGAGCTTTGTCTTGAAGGTAGCTTCCTTGCCTGCATAATCAGCCATCTGGTAGTCCTCAGGGAAAGTAACTACAACATCGAACTCATCGCCGATGTTATGGCCTACGATCTGATCCTCAAATCCTGGGATGAACTGACCGCTGCCAAGACGAAGCGGATGATCCTCACCCTTGCCGCCTTCAAAAGCCTCATCGCCGAAGAAGCCTTCAAAGTCGATAGTAACTTCATCGTTAAGCTGAGCGGCTCTGTCGTCAACTGAAACGATGCGGGCATTCTTCTTTCTGATGATGTCGATCTGCTTGTCGATGTCTGCATCAGTGATCTCGTTTACTACCTTAGCAGCCTTGATTCCCTTATAGTCAGAGATCTCGATCTCAGGCTTAGTTACGCATACTGCCTTGAGTTCAACACCATTTTTCTTGTCGATAGAAATGATCTCAACATTAGGTCTGTCAACGAGTACGATACCTGTTTCCTTAACTGCTGCGTCGATCTCAGGACCGATAAGAGCGTTGATCGCACCCTCATAGAAAGCGCCCTCGCCGAATTCTCTTTCAGCAAGCTTACGGGAAACCTTACCCTTTCTGAAACCCTTGATCTGGATATTCTTCTTCTGGCGCTGGTATTCCTTTTCAACTGCTGCCTCAAAAGCCTCAGCGTCAATAGAAATTACTAACTCAGTAGTATTTACATCTGTTTTGTTTGATGATTTTAAGCTCATGGTTTATAGTCCTTCCATTAATTATATATAACATACTTGGAATATTATACCACATTTTATATTATTTTTCCACTGATTTTCAATACTTCTGCATATTGCACAAATTACAGAACAAGTTCGGGGATAAATTGTAAGAAGTCGCCGGCTATAAGGTGAAAATCTATGTCGTCATATACCCCCTGAACACATAATTCGTGCGCTGAGCGTCCATGTATGTGTCCATAATAGCACTTCTTTATCTTGCAGCGGTATAACACTTCGAGTATATCGTAGTTAAAATTATTTGCAAATATCGGCGGATAGTGCATGAAGACTATCGGTTCAAGACCAGCTTCAAGTGCCGAATTTATTGACGTTTCAAGACGCTGTACCTCGCGGCGCAGAACCTTCTCGTCCTGAACATCCGCCTTATTGTCTGTACCGTTCACCCAGCCGCGTGTACCGCAGATACCGTATTTATCATACGCATAGTGGTTATTGTGAAGCAGCTTTAGTGTGGTCAGTGATTCAGCCTCAAAGAAAGTCTCCATTTTTTTCATGGTCATCCACCAGTAATCGTGGTTGCCTTTGAGGATTATCTTCTCACCGGGGAGACTATTAATGAACTGAAAGTCCGGAAGTGCCTGCTGAAGCGACATTCCCCACGAAATGTCACCTGCAAGAACGACAGTATCCTCCGGCTTTACTATATTCCGCCAGTTTTTTTCTATCTTCTCCTGATAGTCCTGCCAGCCGTTGAATACGCTCATAGTCTTCGACGGATCACTGAAGCTCAGGTGAAGATCACCTATCACGTATAAACTCATACGCCGAGCTTATTGAGAACATACTCCTTCTGCTCAGATTTGTCAATAACATCGCTGAAACGTTCAGGCTTGTTCTTCAGGTCTGCAAGTGCAGCAGGTATATCAAGCTTTGAGATCTCTGAGATCTTGTCCACCTTGGCATATTCATCGATGTCTGACGCAACGCCTTCGAGCGCTTCGAGAACAGCAGCACTGAATTTGTACGGGCTTGCAGTCGAAGCGATAACTGTCTTGGTTGTATCGCCTGTTGCAGCCTTATAATCGTTGTATACCTTAACAGCTACTGCTGTGTGTGTATCGCAGGTATAACCGTACTTCTCATATATCATGTGGATAGTCTGCTTTGTGTGCTCATCGTCACAGAAGCCGGCTGCAAATTCGTCCTGAAGCTTTGCCTTTACATCAGCTGTAACTTCGTACTTGCCCTCAGAAGCAAGCTTACCGAACCATTCTCTTATCTGAGCGTCATCTCTGCCTGTCATGAGGTAAAGAAGTCTTTCGAGATTGCTTGAAATGAGAATGTCCATTGAAGGTGAGACAGTTGCGTAGAAGCTTCTGTTTCTGTCATATACACCGGTATTTATGAAGTCTGTGAGAACATTGTTGATATTTGAAGCGCAGATGAGCTTGTTTACCGGGATACCCATATGCTTTGCGTAGTAAGCAGCAAGGATATTGCCGAAGTTTCCCGTAGGAACAACGATATTGATCTTGTCGCCGAGGTTTATTTCGCCGTCCTTTACGAGTTCAGCATAAGCAGAAACATAGTAAACGACCTGCGGCACAAGTCTGCCCCAGTTAATTGAATTTGCGCTTGAGAACATCATACCTTTTGCCTCGAGAGCAGATTTTACATCATCATTTGTGAAAATAGCCTTAACACCGTTCTGACAGTCGTCAAAATTGCCCTTGATCGCGCATACGCCGACATTCGAGCCTTCCTGCGTCTTCATCTGGCGCTTCTGCATAGGACTTACGCCGTCCTCAGGGTAGAATACCATGATAGATGTACCCTCAACATCCTTGAAGCCTTCGAGCGCAGCTTTACCTGTATCGCCTGATGTTGCGACAAGGATCACTATCTTCTTATCAAGGTTGATCTTCTTTGCAGAAGTTGTAAGAAAATACGGCAGTATCTGAAGTGCCATATCCTTGAATGCACAGGTAGGACCGTGCCAGAGTTCAAGCATATAAGTACCGTCAAAAAGATGAGCAAGCTCGGCAATGCTCTCTGTCTCGAAATTCTTTGTAGAATAAGCATTATCAGTACAGTAATGGATCTCGGCTTCTGTAAAATCAGTGAGATACTTTGAGAACACATAAGCTGCTCTGTCAGCGTACTTCATGTCACCGATCTTACTGATCTCATCAAGTGTGAGTGAAGGAATGCTCTCAGGAACGAAAAGTCCGCCCTCAGCTGAGATGCCCTGAGTGATCGCCTCAGCGCTGCTTACCTTTACACTGCTGTTTCTTGTACTGTTGTAATACATAATATCACCTTTCAGAAAATGAAATTGTAGCCTGTTGTATCGTAGGCGTTTTTAATATATTCTATGCTAAGCACCTTGCCTGCACTGATCGTCACCTGAGCGATGTCGAACCTCGGCTGATACGGATTTGGGTGCTGATAGCAATATTCAGCTGCTGTTCTGATTATCAGACCGCGTTTGCGTTTATTAACCGCTTCAAATCCTGTAACGAGCGAATCGGGCTTCCTCGATTTTACCTCGACAAATACCAGATACTCACCATTCTCAGCTATTATGTCGATCTCGCCGCCTTTGATGCGGTAATTCCGTTCGACTATGCTGTAACCGCGCTCTTTGAGGTAACTGCTGACGCTGTCCTCACCGAGTTTACCTGTCTCACTTCTGGTCATAGAGTTTTTTCAGGAAAGTCCTGCGGTGAACGTCAGATACGCCGAATTCTTCAAGCGCTGCATAATGCTGCTTAGTGCCGTAGCCCTTGTGCTGTTCAAAACCGTACTGCGGATACTTTTGTGCAAGCTCTTCCATGTAGCGGTCTCTTGCGACCTTTGCAAGGACTGAGGCTGCTGCGATCGAAGCGGAAGTCGCATCGCCCTTTATCACATACTGCGCCGGGCAGCTTATATCAGGCAGCTTATTGCCGTCGATGAGTGCAAGATCAGGCATCAGACCGAGTCCTTCTACTGCTCTTTTCATTGCAAGCATTGCTGCATTCAGGATATTTATGCGGTCTATCTCCTCGACAGAAGCGGTCGCTATACAATATGCGCGGGCTTTTTCGCGTATGGTATCGAAAAGCTCCTCACGGCGCTTCGCGGAGATCTTCTTGCTGTCATTGAGGTAGTCGATAAGGGTTTGGTCATCGAGGACTACGGCAGCTGCGTAAACATCACCCGCAAGAGGTCCTCTGCCGGCTTCATCGACTCCGCATATTACCGGATAATGCTTACGCAGTTCGCTGTCGAAGTCAAACAGTTCCTTGTGCAAAACTATTCTCGCCATTATTTCTCCTTCTGAGGCGGCGTTTCGAGAGTAATGCGTCCGAGTTTACCGCTCCTGAATTCATCAAGAACAGTTATTGCAGCTCTTTCGGTATTTATCTCACCGCCGGAGATCATCATACCACGCTTTCTGCCGACCTTTTCAAGCAGATCAAGTCCGGTATCCTCATCAGTAAATTCTATTTTGTAGCGCTCCTGAAGAGACTTCGGATACTCCTCTGCAAGATATTTCAGCAGCTTCATTGCAAGCGTTTCAATATCGAGGATGTCGTCGCTTATAGCGCCGGTGAAAGCAAGTCTGATCGCTGCGTTCTGATCCTCGAACTTAGGCCACAGAACTCCCGGCATATCGAGAAGCTCTGCACTGTTATCAAGCTTCACCCACTGCTTTGTACGTGTTACGCCAGGTCTGTCCTCGACCTTCGCGCGTTTGCCTCCTGCAAGGCGATTGATGAGTGAAGATTTTCCAACATTAGGTATGCCGACTATCATAAGTCTCACAGCTGCGCCAGCCATACCGCTGCGCTCGCGCTTTTCCATGAGTTCTCTGAGGACTTTGCCTCTGACTGCCGGCATTACGTTTTTAAGCCCCTTACCGGACTTGCAGTCAACAGCGACCGCCTCAGCGCCGCTGCTTCTGAAATAATTTATCCACATCTGAGTAGCCTTGTCATCTGCAAGGTCACTCTTATTAAGCAGTACAAGGCGCGGCTTTCCTTTGGTCATTGAGTCCATTTCCGGATTGCGGCTGCTGAGCGGCGCACGGGAATCAACTATCTCAACAACAGCGTCCACAAGCTTGAGGTTAGCTGCGATGAGACGGCGTGTTTTCGCCATATGTCCCGGAAACCACTGTATCTGCTTCATATCAGTATTTTCCACGAATACCTCCAGTTCAGTCTATAAAGCCAAAATCACTGATAGGTGAGATCCTCATAAGCACCTTTCCCTGAATATCGTCCACAGGAACAAATCCAAGCCTGTAAGAGCGGCTGTCCTGAGAATCGCGGCGGTTATCCCCCATAACAAAGACGTATCCTTTCGGAACTGTTACCGGATACTGATCCGGGAATGCGCCTTCGTCAAGGTGAGTGAGACCGCTTATATACGGCTCGCTGTAAAGCTTGTTATCAACATAGACCTTTCCCTGTACAAAATCGAAATCGACTTTTTGTCCTTCAACAGCTATTATCCTCTTGACGATGACTTTATCTATGCCATTTTTAGTGACAAGACTGCCGGATCCATCAAGTGTAACAGCATGCTGAGCGTCTATGACAACTACATCGCCTTGCTTGGGAGAATTATACCATGCTGTCATGATTACACGATCGCCCTCTGAAAGAGTCTCGTTCATGGAACTGCCGATAATAGTGGTTGTACGGAAAATGTAAGTGAACACAAGACTTACCACAAACAGGGAGATAAGCATTGTTTCAGCAAGATCTGAAAGTTCATTCAACAGCTTGCTGTGAGTGTTCTTATCTTTCATCAGAGGATTTCTTATCAGAATTAAAAAGGAACTTGAATTCGCTGAATGGCGAATATCTTGCAATAGCCTTACCGTAGATCTGATCTTTCTTTATAAGTCCGACATAGCCGCTGCGGCTGTCGGATGAATTCTCTCTGTTATCGCCCATTACAAAGTAATAACCGTCGGGCACTGTGAACGGGAATTTTCCTGCAAATGCGCCGGTACTCTTTGTAAAAGCGCCTTTCATTATATATGGCTCGTCAACGATTTCGCCGTCTACGATCACCTTACTGTTATTAGGATCAGAGTCGTCGATATTGATAGTCTGACCTCCGCAGGCAATAACTCGCTTGATTATACATTCGTTGATAGGATTGTTCGGAACATCAGCCTTATAGGGCTCGCCGTTGTCGTCAATGAGGTAAACCTCATCGTTATCTATGACAAGCACATCACCGTTGTCGATACCAAAGTAAACAGTGGTCATGAAGATCCTGTCCTTGCTGTAAAGAGTAGGCTCCATTGACTGACCGACAATATTTACCGGATGCAGCAGATATGTGAACACCATAACGATAACAAATATCGTGATGAGTGTGGACTCTGCTATCTCCATGACGTCATTGAAGAACGTCTTTTTAGTGTAAGGCTTTTTTTCTGCGGGGGCAGACTTTGCAGTCTCAGCAGTATTTTCTGTATTTTCATTAATAACCTTGTTTTCTTCCATGATTGACCTCCGGCAATATCCGAATATGTAGCAAAAAAGGGACTTTGCGTCCCTCTTAGGAAAGAAGATGAGTCAGGCAGACAGACTCTGCCTGAACTCAGTCTGCAACCTTTTAGCGGATCTGTTCCTTGACCTTAGCAGCCTTACCAACTCTGTCTCTGAGGTAGTAGAGCTTAGCTCTGCGAACTTTACCGTGTCTTACGACCTCTACCTTGTCAACAACTGGTGAGTGGAGCGGGAATACTCTTTCGATACCGCAGCCGTGAGCAACACGTCTAACAGTGAAAGTCTCGTTGATTCCGCCGTGCTTCTTAGCGATTACAGTTCCCTCAAATACCTGGATACGGCTCTTATCGCCTTCCTTGATCTGAACGTGTACCTTGATGGTATCACCTACGTTGAACTGCGGAACATTTTCCTTCATGCTTGATTGACTGATGAGTTTGAGTGCATCCATTTTAATTTTCCTCCTAAATTTACGAATATTCTTACCCGTTCCGCGAGAGCCGTTCATCATTCGGCAGGCGCAGACATATTAAAGGAGCGTGTTTTATGAACACTTACCGCATCAGCGGTCATCCGGGCAGCGGACTATCCGATTTAATGTCTTTCGGCATTAACCCTCATCCGAAATGATAAAATCATAACGAACGGAATTTCAAATGCTTTTATATCATAACATACTTTGACAGAAATTGCAAGTGTTTTTCAGAAAAAAGTTATATTTAACTTATTAATTCTTTCATTTTCAGCAATATGACTTGCTTTATATCATTCAAATACGCTGTTATCGGCACAGAGAATCGCTTCGCGGCGTATTTTCTGCGGCTCGAACGGAATGTCAGTTGAACGCTTCAGCGCCTCAATGAAAAGCGTCGGGTTATAATTTGTCTGAGTACCGGCAGGCAGATACATCCTGACATCGACTGACGACGATGTCTTTTCACAGCTGAGTATCTCCATATCAGGCTTGATGTCGACTTCTTTGATGCCTTTTTTTGTCTTTTTCTCGATCAATATTTCAGGAAGTGCAATAAGTGACTGTGCCGCATCAAAAAGTCCGTCAGTATTGTCCGTAACAAGCGAGAAGGTGTATTCAGCCTTTGCGATAGCTGTGATCTTCTGCTTCTGGAGCGCCACTTTTACTATCCCCATACCCTCGGGCATTACGGCATTCAGCTTATCGCGTATCTCGTCCATAGACATATCGTCGTCCGTGATGTTGAAATCGAGTATTTCGCAGCTGCTCTCGAATCCGAGTGAAAGTGCCAGTGCAAAGCTGTAATAGGGATGCGGATTGAAGCCCTCCGTGTACCATATAGGAAGTCCCGAGCGCCTGAAAGTACGCAGCATACATCTGTTCAGATCGAGGTGGGATATATACTTGGCGCGTCCGCATTTTTCAAAAGTTGCTCTTACTCTCAGCAAAAACATTCCCTCCCAACTTTTTTGTTTACACCGCAGCCAGAACACCTCTGGCGGCAATTAGGCGTGGTCTTTGACTGATGTGCTGTTTTATTCTCACGAATGAGGAATTCCTTGCTGACGAAGTAATCAAGATGATCCCACGGCAGGATCTCATCATATTCAAAGCGTCGGTTAGCATAGAATGCAGGGTCAACACCGCACTCCTCAAAGGCTTCGAGCCACTTGTCAAAGCGGTAATGCTCTTCCCAGCTGTCGAATTTGCAGCCCTTCTTCCACGCAGCGTAAATAACTTTACAGAGTCTTCGGTCGCCCTTTGCGAGTATGACCTCAAGCTGGCTGACATTCGGATCGTGATAGGCTACCTTTATCTTCTTTGTCTTGACTGAATCAAGCAGCAGTTTCTGTTTATGCTCGATCATTTCGCGTGTATCCTGCGGTTCAAACTGAAACGGCGTAAACGGCTTTGGTACGAAAGTCGCACAGCTGACAGAAACCTGCACTCCCCTGCCTTTCGGACGATCCTCGATGCTGTAAAAAAGGTCGACGATGCGCTGAGCAAGCTCTGCTATGCCAGCTATATCCTCATCGGTTTCGGTGGGAAGTCCCATCATAAAGTACAGCTTGACTGCCGAATATCCTCCCTGAAAGGCGATGCGGCAGGTATTCATTATCTCTTCCTCGCTTACATTCTTGTTGATAACGTCACGAAGGCGCTGTGTACCGCCCTCTGCGGCGAAAGTAAGTCCGCTCTTGCGTACCTTCTTGATCTTTTCAAGAAGCGATTCGGAAAAGTTATCGACTCTGAGTGAAGGCAGCGACAGGTTGATCTTCTCTTTGGCAGTGTAGTCAATGAGCTGCGTAAGCATGGAATCAATTTCCGAATGGTCACTGGTGCTCAGAGAAGCAAGCGACACCTCATCGTAACCTGTATTTTCGCATAAGCACTTAGTCTCACGGCATATAGTATCAGTGTGCTTCTCGCGGAAAGGACGGTATATGAAGCCAGCCTGACAGAAGCGGCAGCCGCGTATGCAGCCTCGCAGCACCTCAACTGATACGCGGTCGTGAACTATCTCGGTGAACGGCACAACAAAATTCTCAGGATAGTATACCTTATCGAAGTCCTTGATTATGCGCTTTTTCACGATCTCAGGAGCGCCTTCGGAAGTCTCGACACGCTCGATAGTACCGTCATCCTTATAGATGAAACTGTAAAACCGCGGAACGTAAATTCCTTCTATCTGTGCGGCTTTACGCAGAAAATCAAGTTTTGAAGCCCCCTGCTGTTTCATTTCCCAGTAAAGATCCATAAGCTCGAGGTTTACCTCCTCGCCCTCGCCGAGCACGAAAATATCGAAAAAGTCCGAAAGAGGTTCTGGATTACAGACACACGGTCCTCCGGCAATAACTATCTGTCCGAGTTCATCGCCGCGATCCTTTGAAAATACCGGTATTCCGGCAAGATCGAGCATATTGAGAACATTTGTGTAAGAAAGCTCATACTGCATCGTGAAACCGATAAAATCAAAATCTCTGATAGGATCAAGACTTTCAAGCGCGTAAAGCGGAATGTCGTTTTCACGCATTATAGTCTCAAAGTCTTCGGACGGTGCATAGCATCTCTCGCACCAGTAGTTCTCGCGCTCATTTGTCAGCGAGTACAGTATCTTCATTCCGAGGTGCGACATTCCGATGTCGTAGGTATCAGGAAAACAGAACGCAAAGCGGACATCCACCTTTGATTTATCCTTGATGATGCTTCCTACCTCGCCGCCGATATAACGCGAGGGCTTCTGTATCTCAAGCAGGTGCTTCTCAATTTTTTCTCTTAATTCCATAAAAACTCCTTATCTAAGGTGAGCGCCGCCGAATCGCATCGGCAGGAAATCGGAAAGTCTGAACCAGCCGTTTGAAAGTATTACAACAAGATGCTCGCCGCAGAATTCGCTCAGAACTTGCAGACAAGCGCCGCACGGCGGACACGGACGTGAAAAATCTTCATTTGAGCTACCGGCTATCGCAATTGCCTTGAACTCTGTAACGCCTTCTGAAACCGCCTTGAAAAGTGCTGTACGCTCAGCGCAGACGGTAAGCGAATAGGAAGCGTTTTCGATGTTGCATCCTGTGAAAACACGATCGTCTGTTGAGAGAAGAGCCGCTCCTACGCTGAAATGCGAGTATTTTGAATACGAATACTTGGCAGCTTTTACTGCTTCTTCATATAATTCCCTGTCTGTCATGAGATCACCTTACCTTTGCCGACTTTTTTCTTTTTTCCGTCCGGTGTTATTATGTATGTATTATCAAGCTGTTGTCTGAGATTTCCGGTAACAGCAGCGCGGTATTCGTTGCGCAGCTGAGTCTGCTCGGCTTTTTCGGCTTCGGTAAGACCTTCAGTCTTTGATTTGCGTGAAAGTTCGTTTATACGGTCTATTTTTTTCTGATCCATGTCAGTTCTCCTTTTTAATGTAGTAATATAATTGTAACACGTATCGGCTAATATTTCAAGATGGTACTGGATTTTTTATTTTTGTTGTGATATAATTAACGTGTTCGCAATAACCGCCTTATGGCAGTTATTCCCCGAATTCCGCTCGGGGAGCGCAAACTCTTTGTTCGGAGGGATAACTATGAAAAATGCTCTTGTCACCGGAGGTTCAGGCGGTATCGGTGAAGCGATATGCCGCAGACTCGCCTCCGAAGGCTACACGGTATACGTGAATTACTGCCGTTCAGCCGAGAAAGCTGCTGCTGTTGCCGAAGCAATTAACGGTACAGCAGTTGGATTTGATGTTGCATCCGCTGACGAAGTAAGACGTGCTTTTGCAAAACTTCCGTCAATAGATCTGCTTGTCAATAACGCAGGCGTTTCTATAACTGATCTCTTCCACTGTATCAGCGACGATAATGCAAAGCGTCTGCTCGCTGTAAATCTCGAAGGTACGATGAACTGCTCACGCGCTGTACTCCCTGGGATGATACACAAAAAGTCAGGATGTATCATCAATATTTCCTCTATGTGGGGACAGGTCGGTGCTTCATGTGAAGTCGATTATTCCGCTTCAAAGGCTGGTATCATCGGCTTTACAAAGGCTCTTGCAAAGGAAACTGCGCCGTCAGGCATAAGGGTGAACTGCATTGCTCCCGGATTCATACTTACAGATATGAACAGCCGCTATTCACCGGAAGACCTTGAACTCATCCGTGAGGACATTCCGCTTGGAATGTTCGGAGAACCGCGTCACATAGCAGATGCCGCCGCTTTTCTCGCCTCAGATCAGGCAGAATACATAACCGGACAGGTGCTCGCTGTCAACGGCGGAATGGTAATATAATATACTCAAATCAGGAACACCTGACATTATTTTCTGAGAAAACCTGAATTTTAAGTTTTTCTTAAACCGCAATATATAGCCGGTTATCGCAATTTGTAGTCAAGTCCTAATATATATCATTGACAAATTAAACAAAATTTCGATGCTATAATAGTGTAATATCAATAATCCGGCGAAATTTATGTTAATTTCTTGAAATTTGACTATTTCTATTGAACTTTTACTGCTGTTATGGTATTATTATAAAATGTGAAAGTTATGCTTTCAACTCTTCATCCGTATATCGACAAATATTTTTAACAAGGATGGTAAAAGTATGGCTGAGAATACAAATAAAGATATTCAGAAACCTGTTGCAGGTACTGCCGTTAAAACATCAGGGAAAAAGCACATGGACGATGTTATGGACAAGAAAGTCCCAAAAACACCGGAACCTGAGAAAAAACCGAATAAATTCATGCAGAAGATCAATGCGCTCAATGCAAAGCGTGAGGCTAACTCGGAAAAATTCAGTCTCATCAATCTCCTTCTGCTCGTTCTGTTTCCGATATATATAACTTTTCTTGCAGAAGTTATACAGTCCAAGAAGGTATCAAAAACTATCGAGTTTTTCGTTGACCGTCCGACCGTTTTTCTATTTGATATTCTTGTCGGCTACATTATATTCGCCTTCTTTATCGCTATTTTCCGCAGAAGCTGGCTCGTTACTCTCGCACACAGTGTACTGTACCTGACGCTGAGTACTATCGAGCTTTTCAAGTATAACACCAACGGAAATCACCTTGTGCTCTCTGATATGAGACTTGCCAAGAACGTTAAGAGTCTCTCATCATTCGCCTATATCAAGATAACATGGCAGCTGATTTTGTGCTATGTGATCGCAGTTGCAATATTCCTGCTCATTTTCTACCTGAATCCTAAGATCAAGGTCAAGCCGCTGGCGAGAGTTATTTCAGGTCTTGCCTGCGTAGTCATCGGCTTCGCAATGGTAACTTTTTCCCGCTTCTACAATCCGGTCTATAAGCTTTTCAAAATTGATACAACAAAATCTACAAACGCTTTTCTCCTCAATGAAAAGTTCGACAACAACCAGTTCATCGCTTTCCTCGTAGAGACTGCCTCAGAAAGCTACGCAAACAGACTTGTAAAGCCTTCTGACTACAACGAGGACAACATAAACAAGATACTCAGCATAAAGCCGGATACTACCGGAGATTTCAACGGCGGCAAAAAACCAAACGTTATCTTCATCATGAGCGAATCCTACGCTGATTTCCGCGTGTTCGACAAGCTCAATGTCAAGGATTCATACTACAAGTATTTCGATAAAGCCTGCAAGGAAGGTCACAGCGGAAGGATCATCACTCCTACTTATGCAAGCTGGACCGTCCGTTCAGAATTTGAGCTTATGTTCGGACTTCCGGTAAAGGGTATCAATGATCCGAATATGCCGCAGAGAGAGCTCGCAGACCATGCACTTCCTGCTATGGCTCGCTACTACAACAGCTGGGGCTACAATACTGCCTATGTCCACCCGTTCAACGCTGAATTTTACAGCAGACACAAGGTATACAAACGCTTCGGATTCAAGGAAATGCTCTTCCACGATGATCAGGATAATGTTACCGATTTCACGGTAGATGTCGAACACTACGGCACTTACGTTGACGATAAGACCATCTACAATCAGCTTCTCGACCTCATAAAGACTTCTGATGATCCTATCTATATCCACACTACTACTATGCAGAACCACCAGCCTTACGATCAGGGCGAGGATCCGAGCGATGAGTTCGGAAACTATCTCCAGTGGATACAGCATACTAACGAAGGTCTTAACAGTTTCCTCGAAGCACTTAAAAAGGTCGATGAGCCTACGCTCGTATTCTTCGTCGGAGACCACTTCCCGTCTCTCAGAGGTGAGACCAGCGTTTACAATGAACTCGATCTCAATGGCGAAAACTGTAACATCCTTTATGAGCAGTCATATTTCTTCTGGTCTAACTACGATGCAGATTTCTCAGTAGTTCCGAAGAATAAGTTCTCGTTCTTCTATGTTCCGTATGTTGTATTCAAGATCATTGACGCTCCTCATGATGCTTTCATCGAAAAAATGATGAAGCTGCTCGATGAAGTTCCGATCTACTCGACTTCCTACGATGCCACTATCCCTGACAATAATGATCTCGATATGCTTACTTACGACAGAGTGGTCGGTAACATTTACTCGTCCTCTCCGCTTGATGATGATGAATAAGGTGAACTATGAAAAATATTGATATTGATTCGATCGGCACTGCCGAATTGAAAGTCTCTGAAAACGATCTTGCAGTGAATGTCGGAAGCGGAAGTCTTCCGGTATTCGCTACACCAACTATGATAATGCTCATGGAAAAAGCTGCCTGCAATTGTCTTGCAGACTTCCTTGAAGGTGATGAAACATCCGTCGGAACTGAAATGAATGTTAAGCACGTTTCAGCTACTCCGTGCGGCATGAATGTGACTGCCGAAGCTGTTCTTACTGAAATTAACGGCAGAGAATTCAATTTCAGAGTGAAGGCTTCAGATGAAGCCGGCGTCATAGGTGAGGGACTTCATAAGAGATTCCTCGTTTACGGCGAAAAGTTCACCGCCAAAACTAACGCAAAGCTTAAATAATAACACCGCTCTTAAGTTCGATACTGATATAGAAGGTTTAAGCCATAGTATTTCTGATATACAGTCAGAAGTACTATGGCATTTTTATTGACATGGCAGCAATGTTGTGCTATAATTGTCACTAAAATAAATCGGAATTTGAAGGTACAAACAGATGAAACAACAATCCTTTGAAATAATTGAATACAAAAAAGAGTATGAGTTTCTCCTGATTTCTTTTTTGGAAAAATGTTTGCCTGAATCTCATAGATGTTTGGATATAAACGGCAGACATAGTTATTACCTTAACATTGCAGAATACTTTGTAGGATTCTGGTGTATGTTTGAGGGTGACAATATTATTGGAACAGTCGCTGTTTCAGAATTGGGAAACAAAAACTGCGAGCTGAAATCATTATATCTGTTAGAACAGTATCAAGGTATGGGATATGGAAAAAAGATGCTGAATTATGCAATAACCCAAGCTAAAAATCATGGCTATAAGAAAATGTTTCTTGATTCCTTGTCTACAAGCACAAAAGCGATCGCTTTATATCGTAAAGTCGGATTTCATGATACCGAAAAGTATAATTCAAGTGTTTATTCAGATGTGTTTATGGTTTTAGACTTGTAAATGAAGTCCGGAGATCAAACCTGCTGTATGTGTACCACACATATAGGCGGCATTTAGGTTTATCTTCATTTTTTCTGTATGCTATCATAAATTTATCACAATCAGGCTTATAATATAATATAGTAAGTTAACTTCAGAAAGGATCTTACAAATGCCAGATAATTTCAATGAAAACAATAACATTCAAAATGTTGAAGCAAAACCTGAAATAGATCAGTCATCTGCTAATAATGCAAATGTGACTTCTTTTCAGAGTACATCTGCACAACAGGATTCATACTCTAAGTATCCGGGCTCGAATTCCTACGCATATGTCTCTGAAAATTCCGCACGCACGAAGACAAAGAAAAATCATCCTATCCTGAAAAGCATCGCTTTTGTACTCTGCCTTGCTATCGTCGGCGTGGGATCAATTCAGGGTTACAGGATCTATCAGGATCATAAGGACAAGAACGGCTTTTCAGAATACGATGAATCACGCCGTGAGCCTTCATCAAGAGCTGTCTCTGTCAATAAAGACGTTGACGATGACGATGACGAGCCTTCTGAAAATAATGAACCAGCACCAAGTCTTATAGAACTCGCCGGACGTAAGGACGCTAAGCCGATTCCGGACATCGTTGACGAGATAATGCCGTCAGTAGTCGGCGTTTCAGCAACTTTTGAATACACTTACCCGACATACGATATGTTCGGATTCGGAATGGGTACTTCTCAGCCGGAAGTAATACAGGGTATGGGTACAGGCATCATATTCTCCGAGGACGGATATATCGTTACCAACGCACATTGTGTGTATGAGGACAGCAAGCAGTACCAAGCCGGTGAAGCAGTTGATGTTTCTGTAAGATTCAGTGATGAGTCTGAGCATAAGGCTAAGATCATCGCTTATGATACCGACAGCGATATTGCTGTGCTCAAAGTAAACGAAACCGGACTTAAACCGGCTGTTTTCGGTCAGAGCGATGACCTCAGAGTCGGTGAACTCGTTATAGCAGTCGGAAACCCATTAAGCTTCAATCTTTTTGGCTCTGTTACAAGCGGTATCGTGTCTGCTCTCAACAGAAAGATCACTGTTAATGACAAGCAGATGAATCTCATTCAGACCGATGCTCCTATCAACAGCGGTAACTCCGGCGGTCCGCTTCTCAACAGCTGCGGTCAGGTTATCGGTATAAACTCCGCAAAGATGTCATCAAGCTATGGCATGAACAGCAGTGTTGAAGGTCTCGGATTCGCTATCCCGATCTCTGATGCCAAGATCATCATTGATGACCTTATCAACTATAACTACGTTAAGGGCAGACCTCAGCTCGGTATTTCAACAATTGATGTCAGCGAGTCTGATTCACGCCGTCTAAATATACCTCTCGGCGCTTATATAGTCAATATCGTCGAGGGAAGCGCTGCTGACATGGCTGGTCTCAAAGTTAGAGACATAATCATTGACATCAACGGCGAAGCTATCAACTCAACAACACAGCTTGCTTCTGCAAAGAATAAGTATAAAGCCGGCGATGTAATTACTGTTACTGTTTTCCGCGGCGGTGAAGAGATAAAGTTCGACATAACTCTTGCCGAGGATACAAATAACAGCAAAACTGTCAAGGACGGCGATCGCTTACTCCCTGCAAACTGATATTCCTTTCCTCACTTATATATATAAAACGACTCCTGCCGGCACTGCCTTCGGGAGTCGTTTTGTTTAATCAAGGTCGATTTTAACTGCTCTTCTTAATTCAAACGAATAGAGATAAGCCTCACTGACTTCAATATCCATAGTGAGTTCGGCTGCTGCGCGGTAAAGCTGAAGCTGTACCTTATACCTCTCTGCAAGCTTTTCAGCAGACGCTCCCCTGTCGGATTTGTAATCAACTATCACAAGCTTTCCATTTTCCTCGAACATGAGGTCGATTATTCCCTTTATCATGCCGTCAGAGCCGCGAAGCTTCCGCATAAGTTCATTGTCAATGTCAAGCTGTGATACTGCCGCCATGAACTTCTTCTCGCGCCAGACATTATCAGCTCTGCTTATCCGCGCATAAAGCTCACTCTCAAAGAATGCAGCAGCATTGTCGATACTTATTGAAGCTGCCTCGTTGAACGTTATATAGCCCATTTGCTGAACACGTTCGATCTCATCGCATATATCCCTGCGAGCGTTATCGAATGAGCAATACTGAAAGAATGTATGGATAGCCGTACCTCTTTCAGCACCGGTAAGCGCTGAGGTGTCTGAGGCGAATTTAGGTCTGCGAAGCTTAAAATCGAAGCTTTCAACCGTACCTCTTATCTTCTTCGTGATCTGCGTAACACTGAGCTTTGCAGGCATTTCTGATAAAGTCATATCGTATTGCGAGCCTATGAGTGCGCGTAATTCGCCGCAGATCTTCTCATCATCTTCCGCGGTGTTTGCAGCGTCCGGATCGCTTACTGCTAACTTTTCAGGCAGCCTTGCGGACTGTATATCAAAAATGTCGGCATCGTATTCAGCCGGGAACATCTCGCAGCCTTCCGGCACTATTCCAAGTTCAGCGGCGATCTCAGCAAACTTTTTGTGCTTCATTAGCGCTGCCCAGAGCCAGTCTGCGAAGCACAATGCTCCGGTAACTGCATCCTCGGTATCTCCGCCGTTTATGATCGCATTTTCAGTCAGAAGTGAGAGACGCTTCAGCGGCTTTTCGCCGGTTTTAAGGTTTATGAACAGCCTCTGACGAGCTCTTGTAAGTCCTACATACAGCAAGCGCATTTCCTCACTGCGTGTTGAGATCTCCTTCTCAGTCGTAAGCATTATCTGCTGGAATGTACGGTATCTTCGCATGAGGCTTCTTTCAAACAGGACGTAGCCAATTCTTCCGTCATCGCTGCACATAACAATATCCGAATCGAACTTGAACTGCACCGACGTTTCTGCTATAAATACGAATGGGTATTCGAGTCCCTTTGAACCGTGGAAGGTCTGTATCACAACGTAGTCACCGGTCTCCGCAGAAACCTTTACCTGTGAAAAATCACTGGTACGCATCACCCTGTCGATATGTCGCAGGAAACCGCTAAGACCTCCTGTGCCCTCATAAGCGACCGAATCCTCATAGCTGCGGGCATACTGTATCAGAGCGCGCAGATTTGCACGTTTTTTGTCACCGTCGCTGTCAAGCTGCATGACAGAGATAAAGTCCGTAGTATCGTAGATCGAACTTATCAGCTCGCCAAGAGTCATTGTAACGGAATCAAGACGGAATTTGTCCAGAGCCGAAAGGAAATCACGGCATCGCTCGGCAAGGAACATATTTCCGAAGTCCTCATAAGCGCCGTCCGCAAGTTGCCGCAGTATCGGTAAGAGCGAAAGCTTGGGATCAAGCGATTTGATATAGCCGATCTCAGCCGCTGTGAACATATACATCGGAGATGTCAGAACCGCCATCATCGGGATGTCGAGAAGCGGATTACTGATTATCCTGAGCAAGTCGATAAGCACTGAAATTTCGCGTGATTTAAGGTAGCCGCTCTCTTCGCTTCGCTTTGCGTGAACTCCGATCTTTTCAAGCTGATCCGCGTAAATGTTTATGAAACGGTTAGTACGGACAAGTATACAGAAGTCCGAAGGTCTGCATGGACGCACCGTGCCATCCTTTTCTGCGACCTTAGCACCGTCGCGCAGCATTTCTGCTATTTTGGCTGCTGTCCAGACTGCTTCTGCGGATGTATCAGTCTGCTCACTGTCATCGTCAGAGACTGTATCGTCATTTATGAGGTTTATCTGTGTACGGAACTCATTCTGCGGTATATCGGCGTATTCCTGAGCTCCGAAGTAAAGCATCTCCTTCTCATCGTAAGCAATATCCCCACATTTTTCAGACATGATCTGTCCGAAAACGTAGTTTACAAAATCTATAACGCCCTCGGAACTTCGGAAGTTCCTGTTCAGAACTATCGACTGATTCACACTGCTGCTCTCAGGATCATACTCATCTGAGTTTTTCAGCGTCCTTACGAAGTTTTTCGGATTTGCAAGCCTGAATCCATAGATCGACTGCTTGACATCTCCGACAAGAAATACATTCTCACCGTACATCGGCTCGCCGTCTGATGAATGCTTATATCCGCGCGAAATCAGCTTGAAGATCAGATCCTCCTTGTTATTGGAATCCTGATATTCGTCTATCATGATAATGTCGTAGAAATCGGCTGTCCTACGGGCGATTTCCGATTGTTGTATACGTCCGTCAGCGTCAGTTTCCGCGAGAAGCTCAAGCGCAAGACGTTCGCCGTCATCGAAGCTGATCGCATTCTTTTCACACTTTTTCGCCCAGACTATTTCCTCATACTTCCTTATCACTTCTACAAGTACATTAGTAACTTCGCAGCTTTCCGCATAATCATTTTCAAGCGAGCTTACACTGTCGGCAGCCGAATTCAAAAGCTTCTTGACACTCTCACGGCGCTTCTTGTAGATCTCGCGGAGAGCTTCATTATAGACCGCCTTCTTTGACGATTTCAGACGCGGAAAATTGCAGGCAGCTTCAAGCTGAGATTTTTCCGGGATGCGTCCGGACGCGAATATCTCAACGAGACGTTCAATGCGAGTGAAGTCCTCTTCAGCTATTTCCAGCGATGATACTGCCAGATCCTGTGTCATATCCGAGAATATCATCGGTATCATTTCACGGCAGCTGTCAGCGATCCTGAGTGCTTTTTTCAGTTTTGAGGCAACAGCCTTAGTCAGCGCTGCAATGTAAACTGAATCACTTAGTTCCCTGCTGTATTCACTGACTGCCTTTTCGAGCCAGACCTCCCGCAAAGCAACAGAAGCAAGAAATTCGTCACATAGGCGTATCACTTCGGTGAGACGCTTTTCGTCCTTGATACAAAATCTGTCATATAGCATTGAGATCTTGTCGTAATCGTTCTCTGCGTAGTAATCGAGCAGCTCGTCCATTGCCTGCGCTTTCAGCACGGTATTATCGGACTCATCAAGTATCCCGAATCCGGAAGTTATCCCCTGATCGGTGAGATTGTCCCTGAGGAGTTCAAAGCAGAAGGAATTGATCGTTGAGATCTTTGCGCTTTGCAGGAGTATCTGCTGCCGCAGAAGATGTCTGTCGTCCGGTCGCTCGTTTATAAGAGCGCGGAGTTTCATATCAAGACGCTTTTTGAGTTCGGCTGCTGCGTCATTCGTAAACGTTACGACTATCATTCTGTCCGCACGGATACCTGATCCAGCGTCTGCGATGAGTTTTATGAGCCTTTCGGTGAGAACTGCAGTTTTACCGCTTCCGGCTGCTGCCGGTACTATCAGCGAAGTACCGCGGGCATCAATTGCTGATTGCTGCTGTGAAGTCCAAGCCATCAGTCCTCACCTCCATTCTTTTCGTTATTGATCCCGAGGATGTCAGCTGCCTCGGCCATGCTTTCCGCATCCGGTCTGCAATAGCGGTCAGGCTGTGTATTTCCGCATATATTGCTAAAATCGCAGTATTCGCACGGATCTTTGCCGTCAACTATCATCGGTCTCGCCTCGGCATTGCCTTCGAGAAGCGACTCTGCCATATCTGTAAGTTTTTTGTAGGTAAAATCGCGCAGACGCTCAATTCCCTCTGATGTGATACAGCTCGAATAGCGATCGAGATCACCGGACTTTTTCAGTCTTGCAGGGATATAATTGCCCTCGATACCCTTTTCCATAGCTTCAAGCACTGCGAGATCGTTAAGAACAAGTCCCGTAGTTTTCAGCGATGACCTGATCGCGGATGTGTTGAGTTCGTCGATCTTTCGGGTATCAAGTGTGACCTCCTTTATACGTATAGGCGAATACAATACACCTGCCGGTTGATAGCCTGAATACAGTCCTTTCTTCTCTGTGACCGAGAACAGATAAAGAAGCATTTGCAGATTTACTCCGCCGGCAAGCGTTTCAGGAGTTATCCTGTGAACACTGCTCTTGTAGTCGACAATGCGTATGTAGTCAATGCCTTCAACATTACAGGTGTCAACACGGTCAATGACGCCGCCGAAGGTAAGGTCGTACTTCTTGCCGAATTTAAGCTTTATAGGAGCTTTTGAACGCAGATCAAGTTCATAGTCACGCGGTACGAATTCAGATGCCATGAGCGACTGCTGAGTGTGAAGAAAAACTCCGGAAATGCTCTCTGTAAGCTTCTGATATAAAAGCCTGAAACGTGAATTTTTACCGAAATCACCGGCAAGTTTTTCATCACGGTATTGCTTTGCACACTCACCTACTTCATCATTGATCTGGTCGTAGGTCATTGTGATAAAGTCCGACTTTGTACGTCTGCTGAGCAGCTTATGGAAGCATTCATGCATTAGTTCGCCGGCAACTCTGTCGTTGATGTCAACTTTTTCGATCCCAGAAAGTCTGAGACACTTATCGCAGAAATACTTAAAGTGACAGATGTCGTATTCCTCAAGGCTTGTCGGTGAAAGACTTAGTGGTGTGAAGCTTTTCAGCTTCTGCATCACGCTGCTCTCTATTCGGTAATCCTGAGTGTAGCCTGAACGGCTGAGCACATATGCAATGCGGCGGCGGTACTCCGGTTCATCGAGCAAAACGCGGCGTATTGATTCAACAGAAGTGCTGCTGCGTGTGCGCTCCTGCATATAGTGGTAGAATGCAGCATGATATGTAGCGGCATAATAATGCGGCTTAATATCACTTTCTGTGATGAGCATATGGTCGTCGCCGAACATTTTTATGATCTGTTCAACAGCCTGTGCAGGGTATTTAGCCTGTCCGGAGAGGTCAGAAAGCGGATAAGTCAGGAAAACGCCATCGGAAGCCCATGAAAGTGACTTATACACGATAAGCCGTTCGGACGCTATAAGATCGGACAGCGGACGCGAAACCTCAATACCGGTCAGCGAAAGCTTCTGCTTATCAGCCTCTGAGAAAATGCCGTGCAGACTGACCTGATTCGGAAAATCACCGTCTGTTGCGCCTATGACGAATACGTACTTTGGGGCGTTAAGACGTGCTGTACGCGCTGAAGCTGCGATAACAGCATCAAGTGTCTGCGGCGGAACAGAATAAGTGATACGTCCGAGCATTGAACGTATCATGCGTGAAAGCTCGGAAAAGGCTATTTCACGGTCGCCTAAAGTATCGTGAATGCTGTCGAGAATATCAATAAGACATCCCCAGATGCGTTTCAGTTCTGCTGCTTCATAGTCCCTGTTGTCGTCAATAAGACGGCTCATGAGCCTGCATACATTCTCCTCAGCACCATATTCGATAATGCACTTATAAAGCTGCTGACATATCACGGCTGCTGAATTTCTGCTGCCTATCGACTTCCTGTACCTGAGCAGGGGTGTAATAATCCTGCCGCGCAGCTGCTCGATAACATCAATATTATCGTCGGGAGCAGTGAACGGTGATGTCCACACCTTATCCTCAACTTCCCACTTATAGCAGTAGTTTTCAAGCAGCGAGACATCAGTCAGCGGAACATTGATAAGTCCGCATTTCAGTATGCGGAATATCTGCTCGGAACGCAGTTTCCTTGCTGTCAGGAGTTCAAGAAGTGCAGTGAAAAACACCATAACAGGCGTGTGAGAAACCGAACGCTCGATGCTGATGAAGCTTGGTATGCTGTATCGCTCAAATGCTGCCTTCAAAACATCGGCATAGCTTTCGATACTGTTGGATATAACGGCAAAATCGCGGTATTTCAGGCTATTATCCGCAGCTGTCATTCGCTTGATAGTCGCACAGACGTACTCCGTCTCGCTGTACATATCTTTAGCCTCAAACAGCGTTATATTATCCGGAAGCGGTGCAATTTCCGGTTCATACCGGAAATTCCTCATAATATGACTGCTGAGGTATTCAAGGTCAGGATGTCTGAAACGGTAACTGCTTGAGCAATTAGTTATCTTATGCTCAATGCCAAGTTCACGGCAAATAGACGCTAATTTCCGATAGGTAGTATTTACGGTCTCGAAAAGAGTGTAGTCGCCGGCTGTGACATCCTCACTTCTGAGAGTTATCACTACATTGTCAGCTGATGATATTATAACTTTCAGCATTTCAAGCTGATCTCCGGTGAAGCTTTCAAACTCATCAAGATATACGTTCTGACTATCGAAATAACCGAAAAGATTTGCTGTTTTAGCGGCTTCCTTAATGTTATCGAGCTCGTCCTTGAAACCGTATTCGCTCATTAGCCGCTCATATTCCATGTAGATCAGAGCAATGTCGCTGGTCTTGTCCATAAGCTGCTTGTCAAGCAGTGCCGACTTCGCCGAAAGCTGTTCCGGACTTATCCCTGAACGTTTCAGGTCATTGACAAGATGAAGTATCTCATCCGCAAAACCGTTCTGTGAAAGCCGGCGGCGGAAGTAAGTCAGCTGTTCCGGCTTTTCCTGTGCAGACGCTATCGCCTGATATGCGATTATCATACGAGATAATTCATCAGCGTATTCGCCGGTACGTCCGGCTTCACCGTACATCTGAAACAGCTGCCGTGCCAGACTTGTAAAGCTCAGTGAGAACAGATCGTTGAACTTCTCTGCGCCGAGGTAAAAATACAGCATTTTATCAAATTCATAGGAAAACTGTTCCGGCACGATGATGCACTGTCTGCTGCTTTCAGCACTATCCTTGATCCTTTTCAGCATCAGAGTGGTCTTGCCGCTTCCCGCCTGACCTGTTATGAACTCAACCATGATCTGTTCCTTTCATAAAAAATGCATACCAGTTTAAAACCGGTATGCATCTATTAAACCTTAATAATTATTGCAGTGTATTTGTTTCATTATTGACGCATAGTCTTTATAACAATGATTCATGTCAACATCTGTACTGATACCCGGCACACTGCCTGAACCTGTATACTGCCACATACCATAGCCTGCACGGTCGAAATCAGGCTTATTAACACCATAATGTGCTACCCAGATATCAAATTTGTTGATAATATAGTCTTCAAGCTGATATGTCAGGAAGCTCGCATAGCTGTAAACGCCGACATAGTAATTGTACTTTTGTGAAAGTGTAGTACAAAAAGCGTTTGTAAAATCAGAAAGTTCAGCGTTTGATCTCCATACCATCGAAGGATCTTCTATATCGTAATATACCGGATATTCAAGCTTGTAGTCCTTGATGACCTGATAACAAGCTTCAGCCTCAAGACGTGCATCATCCGCTGAGTCAGCATAGCTGTACCAGTAAACACCAACATCAAGTCCTGCTGCATGAGCCCCCTCAATGTTCTCTCTGAAACGCTTGTCTTCCTGTTCAACAAGATCACCGTAACCAGCACGGATGATAACATAGTCGATACCCGATGCCTTTACAGTATTCCAGTCAATTTCATCCTGCCATACTGAAACATCAATACCCTGAGCACGTCCCAGAACAGGATCCATAGTGGTTGTAGTAATTACAGGCTCAGGTTCAGTGGTAGTTGTAGTAGTTGTTGTAGTAGTTGTTGTGGTAGTGTGAGTAACGTAGGTATCCGGCGAAATAATATAAGCATAGTTTATATAGCAAACACTGCGTGAAACTACTCCTTCAATGCCCTTTACGCTGCCGTTTGCACAATACTGCCACATATCATAGCCGATGTCATAGCCCGGAGATTCAACATCATGGTTTGCCATCCAAACCTCGTACTTTGAAAGTACATTATCATAGATCTTTGTTGAAAGGAAATTTGCATAGCCGTAAATTCCTGAGTAATAGCCCTTATCTTTCAGAGCAGAGCAGAATGTCTCTGCAATAGCGGAGAGCTGTGCAGCTGAGAGATCCCTCTGGCATTCATCACCGAGACAATAAAATACAGGGAAATTAAGGTTGTGATCCTTTATGACCTCATAGCAGGCTTCTGCTTCAGCATAAGCATCCTCGATACTGGTCGCATAACTGTACCAGTAAGCACCGCAGTCAACATAAGCACTTCTTGCGCCGCTGACGTTCTGGTCGAAGTAAGCGTCCTTCTGCTCGGCTGACTTACCGTAGCCGGCACGAATGATCGCAAAGGTGATAGAGTCACCGGCAACACTCTCCCAGTCAATTACGCCGTGGACTTCTGAAACATCTATACCCTGATCGCAGGCAATAGTGTTATATGCAGGAACTGTTGTGGTAACAACAGGCTCTTCGATTTCAGGTGCAGTAGTAGTGGTGACCTCACTTGTGGTTGTCATCGTAGCGATATAAGCCTCGTGAGCGTCATACATATCAATTATATCATAAGGCTTTGAAACTTCAGGAAACTTAACTTCTCTGTCGAACAGTCTTACCTCTTTACTTTCTTCCTGATTTGTGCTATCATTATCATATGATGAAAGTACAACGGCTTCTTCAGCGTTGGAATAATTCATTGCCGGAACTGCCGCATAGAACGTGCAGGCACATGAAAGCAATGCTGAAATCAACCTTTTTGAAAACTTCATATTCAATCATTCTCCTTTTTCTATCCACCCAATTGTAACAAAAAGGTTACAATCCTAATTTATAACAATTAGTATTATATCATATTTTTCTTGACATTGCAAGCATTATATCACAAAAGCATCCAATAACAATGATTTTCGTTAATATCACAGATTATGGTTATGCATTTTTGTGTATTTTACATATTTACTATACAAAGGAAGTTACAAATGAAAAAATTTGTCATAAATACTAACGACAGCGGTCAGCGAGTTGATAAGTTCCTCACAAAAGCGATGCCTGATCTCCCCAAGAGTATGATGTATCGTCTAATACGCAAAAAGGATGTCAAACTCAATGGCAAAAGGTGCGAGATCTCGTCAAGGCTCTCGGAGGGCGATGAACTCACGGTATACGTCAAGGACGAGCTTTCTGCCGGAAAAACTGCCGATCTATCATTCATGAACGTTCCGACAGAACTTGATATTGTATATGAGGACGAAAATATACTAATTGTGAATAAGCCTTCCGGACTTGATTCTCACTCAGGAAGCCGCTTCACAGATAACCTGATCGACCGAATAAAGCATTACATTTATAACAGCGGCGAATATGTTCCGGATTCTGAAAATTCTTTCGCACCTGCACTTTGCAGCCGTCTCGACAGAAATACCTGCGGACTTGTCACCGCTGCAAAAACTGCTGATGCCCTGCGTGAGATAAATTCAGCGATAAGAGAAGGTCACATAACAAAGATCTACCACTGTATTACGATCGTACATCCGCCTAAGGAAAGCGATATTATAACCGCCTATCATAAAAAAGAGGAGTCCCGGAATCTCGTTAAGATCTCGGATACTCCCCTTGAAGGCTATAAACCGATAAAAACAGGATATAAAGTCCTCGCAGAACACAAGGGACTTTTCCTCGTTGAGGTGACGCTCTTTACAGGACGTACACATCAGATAAGAGCACATCTTGCTCATATAGGCGCACCTTTGCTCGGTGACGGCAAATACGGTAATAACGCCGTCAATAAGCGCCGCGGAGTCCATTACCAGACACTGTGTGCATATGCGCTGAGATTCAGCTTTCCTGAGGATTCACCACTCGCGTATCTTAACAGTATCTCACCCACAGCACCTGCTGCGGACTTTGAAAAAATCTTTCCGCATCAGTTGGGTTGACCAACTCTGTGACGAAGATTATCTTCCTTGAGTTCCCTGCCCTCGGCTATCAGCGACAGCATTTCATCAGAGTCTGCTCTGTGGAGTGCATCGCTGTATTTTTTTAGGTTTTCGATGAGAAGATCAAGCTCATACTGCAAGTTTTCACGGTTCTGCATGAAAAGATCAGTCCACATTTTTTCATTCATGGTAGCTATACGTGTCATATCCTGAAAGCTGCCGCCGCTGAATCCGCATTCAAGTCCGAGTTCGGGGCTCTTTACGTATGCACTCGACACTATATGTGCAAGCTGTGAGGTATAAGCGATCATCTTATCGTGATTTTCCGGAGAGGTCTCGATTATCTTGCCTGCTCCGACGTCCTTCGCTATCTTTTTGAGAAGCATAACATCCATTCTCTCGCTGTCCTCAAAAGGTACAACTATATAGTTCGCCTTTACAAACAGGTCAGCATTACTGTTATAATAGCCTCCGAATTCCTTGCCAGCCATTGGATGTGTGCCAACATAACGCAGTCCGTTTGCGTCCGCAATATTTCTCATGCGCTTTGAGAATTCTCCCTTGATACCGCAGACATCCGTCACGAGAGTATCTTTGTCAAGCTTTTCAGCGTTATCAGCAAACCACTTTTCAGCAGAATCAGGGAAAAGCGCTATAACTGCAATGTCGAATCCGGCATAATTACCGTCAAATACCTCATCGACAGCAACGTCCCTTAGAGCGGCATTTTCAATATCATGATTAAGGTCACAACCTATAACGGTATGGTGTGAATATTTTTTGAGAGCCTTACAGAGCGAACCGCCTATAAGACCAAGTCCGACTACTAAAATTTTCATGTTATCCTCCGGATGTATTGATATATTAATATTATATCGCTTTAAATAGCAAAAGTCAAGTACCTTTGTCATTTTTCCCTTCCAAAGCATAATATATCAAGAGAATGTTTCTCAATTACCATGAAAGGAATGTTTTTATGCCAAAGGTATTTTTAAGTCCTTCTACGCAGGAATGGAATCAGTATGCTACCAGCGGCAACGAAGAGCTTTACATGAATCTCCTTGCCGACCGTATGGAACCTTACCTGCGCTCATGCGGTATATCATTTGTAAGAAACGATCCTGCACGTAATTTTGCAGGCGCTATCAAGGATTCAAATTCAGCATACTATGATGTACACCTTGCACTGCATACTAATGCTGCTCCGGAAGCTCTTGCAGGCAGACTGCGCGGTATTGATATATATTTTGCACCCAAAAGCGCAAGCAGTGAAAAACTCGCAAATATCATAGCCAATAACCTTAAAAGCATTTATCCGATACCGGATAAGGTCGGCGCAGTTCCTACCTATACTCTCGGTGAGGTGCTGAATACAAAAGCAGTTGCAGTTCTTTGCGAAATCGGCTACCACGATAACTACGCTGATGAAGCATGGATAAAAAACAATCTCGGTCTGATCGCACAGAATGTCGTCCGTTCACTCTGCGATTACTTCGGTATACCATTCGTTGCACCCGGTCCTGTAAGGTGGGGAACTGTCAACACTGACGGCAGCGGTCTGAATGTCAGAGCTTACCCGTCACTCTCCGGTAATATCCTCGGCTCTGTACCTAATGGCGCTACTGTCATGATAAACGGCACGACCGGCAACTGGTACGTTATCAGTTATAACGGCTTAACAGGCTATTCAAGCAGCGATTACATCATCATTTGAAAAAATATCCCCGTACTTTCTTAGTACGGGGATAAATTTACTGTTTATTCATTCGGGTGTTATTCGGTCTTTTCTTTTTCTTCTTTTTCTTATCGAGTTTCGGTACTGCATAAATCGGTTTCAGCGGCTTCTTATTGCTCTTGAAGATAATAAGTGCATAGATACATATGATTATATACACGATACAGAGTATTATCGAGATCTTTACCGCATTTCTGAACCACTCAGACTTATGAAACCTCTTTGCAACTTCAATGTTATACTTGGTCTTTGAACGTTCAACATCTGAGACTGCTACAAGCTCAACAGTTGCAAGCTCTTCGCCGGCATAGACAAGCGTTACGCTGCCAAGTGCATCACCGGATTTCACAGGTGCCTGAAATTCGTCCTTGTACCAGATTATCTTGTCCTTGTTTATGAGGCTTGTATCGACCTCATCGCACCACAGTCTCTCGACGCTCTCCTTCGGACGTGCAATAACATAGTTCTTTCCGCCGTTATCTGCAAGCTTTACCGGCTTTTCTCCCATTTCTGCCGTAGCAGCAAGGAGCTCCTGCTTTGAGAAGTGCTGAAATGCCCAGTTGAGAAGGTCAGCTGCGTCATCAAGGTGACAGAATCTTGATTCACCGTCATCAGTCTTGAACGGTGCTTTCAGAAGCACAGCAAGGTAATTATAGCCGTTCTTGCTTGCGATAGTTACGATACTTCTTCCGGCAGCTTCGAGGTTTGAAGTCTTTATACCCTTAGCGCCCATGAAATAGTACTGATTATCAGGATCCTGATCGTCCATCATAAGATTTGAGTGATTCCATATCCACTTATCGCGGTTCGGATGACGTGTTGCATTCGGAACTGCCGGCTGGTAGGTTGCAGCAGTTGCAATTTCGCGGAAGTGAGGTACATTCAGCGCGTACTCAGTAAGCTTTGCAAGATCGCGGGCTGTTGTATACTGTTCAGGATCATGCATACCGTGAGCGTTAGTGAATTTAGTTGAAGTCAGACCGAGCTCCTGAGCCTTTTCATTCATCTTCTTTACGAATATCGTTGAAGGACGTTCAACGCTGCCGTCCTCGGAACTCATGAACTGCTTTCCGAAATGATCCGCAAGGGTTTCAGAAGCTTCGATAGACGATGTAAGCATCATGCAATAAAGCAGATCCTTTATTGTGAGTTCATCGTGGTCGCTGATCTCAACATGAGGAAGGTCTTCCGGAACCGGTATCTCATAATACACAGGAGTATAAACTTCCGGATCGAGGGTAAGCTGCTCATTGAGATCCTTACAGTTTTCAAGGACTATGACGGCTGTCATGATATTTACAAGAGGACCAGGACACTGCGGCGTATCAGCATTTTTCTCCGTCAGAACTTCGTTTGTGTCGAGACTTATTAGCAGTGCGGATTCGCTGTTGAGTTTATTCTTGTAGGGAAATCCCACAGCACCGGCATCCGGAAGTCTGAAAAACGGCAGCAATATCAGCAATGATGCTAAAAGTGAAACAAATCTTTTCATAATTTCTCCTTCATATACAAACTAAACATCAATCTATTTCAATATATACACATATATTATACCAGATTCTTTTCAATTTTTAAAGCCCTTTTAAAAAATTTTTTTCTCCTCTTTACCTTTTGACTTAAATGTGGTAAAATATACTCAGAACAATTTAAACGGAGGTATTCATTTTGATCTACGTTACCGGAGACACTCATGGCGATATAAACAGATTCAAAGACCCTGCCATGAAAAAAATCAAGTCCAGCGATACTCTTATCGTCTGCGGAGATTTCGGCTTTATCTGGGACGGCTCACGAAAAGAGCAGTCTGTTCTGAAAAAGCTTGCTTCTAAGAATTTCACTATTGCTTTTGTTGACGGCTGTCACGAAAACTTCGAGCTTCTCGAATCGCTCCCTGTTACCGAATGGAACGGCGGTAAGGTGCATATGGTCGCACCTAATATCGTGCACCTGATGCGCGGTCAGATATACACGATCGAGGGCAAGCAGATATTCGCTTTCGGCGGCGGTCACAGTCAGGACTATGAGTTCAGACGCGAGGGCGATATGTGGTGGGAACGCGAGCGGCCCTCTCATGATGAGATACGCGAAGCTATCCGCAACCTTGCAGAATACGGAAATGCAGTCGATTTTATAATAACTCACGAACCCCCTGCTTCACTGAAGGACTGCCTGAACGTTGATGTGCTTCAGCGCCTCGAGGTACACGCTTTCTTCGAGGACATCATCAAAACGTGCAGCTATAAGAAATGGTTCTTCGGCAAGTGCCACATTGATAAACACATCCCGATAAAGTTCTATGCGGTGTTCAACTGTGTAACTCCGCTCAAATAAGCATATTCTGAGTATATCCGTCATAGTATTTACCAGTTAAGATTGTGAGGTAATTGCTATGAAAAAATTCAGTTTAACGGATATGCTCATTTTTGTTGTCTCTGCCGAGCTCACAGGAGCAGTATCCGCGCTTCTCTCCGGCAGCTTCAGACCTTTCTACGAATCAGTGGAAAATCCACCGTTTGCACCTCCGGCGTTCCTGTTCCCTGTCGTGTGGACTATTCTGTATGCTCTCATGGGATTTGGCGCATACCTTGTCTACCGGAATGAGGATGCAGGCTCTGACCGTACCCTTGCGCTCGGTATATACGTTATACAGCTTGCGGTAAACTTCTCGTGGAGCATCATTTTCTTCCGCTTCCGGATGTTCGCTGCCGCAGCTTTAACGGCGATAGTGCTGACAATTCTTTCCGGTGCTATGGTGTGGGCATTCAGAAAAGTCAGTAAGCTTGCGGCTGCGATCAACATTCCTTACGTAATATGGCTGATTTTCGCCTCTTATCTCTCAGTCGGTGTGTGGATACTCAACTGACTGGAAGCTTTTCTTCCATATTTTTTGCATTGAATTGCAGCACTTATTCTGCTATAATCAAAGTATCCCAAGGGGAAATACTTAAAAGGAGATATGAGATATGTGCTGCAATAACATATGGGCAATTCTCTGCAAGCTCTTTGGTTTAGGCTGCTGAGAATAATAGTTATGTGTTCAGAGTTACGGTGTGTATGACACGATACGCATAACACAGACACTTACAACGAAAAAGCCGCAGGACTTACCTGCGGCTCTTTCTCTTTTATTCACTTTTCACAGCTGTGAATCACCTTGACCGGACAAGCGTTCATACACTCGCCGCAGCCGGTACACTTTTCATAGTCTATCGAAGCGTGGAAGTCGCTGACAGTAATTGCACCTGTCGGACACTTCTTCTCGCATATCTTACATCCGATACAACCGTTTTTGCAGGCAAGCTTCGTTGCTTTTCCGTTTGCAGCTGATGAACATAAAACGTCTATATGCTTATTCAGCGGTTTAATGGATATAAGATGGTTCGGACAGGCTGCTGCACACTGTCCGCAAGCACCGCAAAGTGACGGAATGATCTTTGCAACGCCGTTCTCTATCTTAACAGCATCATGCTCGCAGACCTCAGCGCAGTCGCCGAGACCTATACAGCCGTACTTGCAGGCACCGTCTCCGGCGTAAAAACGTTTTGCCGCCTTACATGACTTTACACCAGTAAAAATGAAGTCCTTCTGAGTTGCATTGCAGTCGCCGTTGCAGTGAACTACTGCGACCATAGGAACAACGTCCTCAGCAGCTTTTCCGAGGATTGCAGCTATCTTTCCGGCAGCTTCCGAACCGCCCGGACGGCAGAGATTTGTCGGAGCGCCCTTTTCGATGATAGCTGAAGCGTAGTCCGCACAGCCAGCGTATCCACACGCACCGCAGTTAGCCTGAGGAAGTGCCTCACTGATCTTCCCTATTCTTTCATCTACTTCAACGTAGAAAACCTTAGCTGCTACTGTGAGCAGAACTCCGGCAAGTATTCCGCAGCCGGCAAGAATTAGTGCAGGAACAAGATAAGTCATACTGCACCTCCTTAGTTGAAGAGTCCGGAGAAGCCCATGAAGCTTACCGAAACTATCGAAGCTGCTATAAGTGTTGACGGTACGCCCTTGAAGGTCTCAGGGATGTCAGCATACTCAAGCTTTTTGCGGACTCCCGAGAAAATGACGAGCGCAAGCATGAAGCCAAGTCCGCCGCCAAGAGCGTTCACTATTGACTGTGCAAAGCTGTAATTGTTGTCAATATTGAGCACGGTAACACCAAGCACAGCGCAGTTAGTAGTTATGAGCGGCAGATAAACGCCCAGCGACTTATACAGCGAGGGTATGCACTTTTTCAGCATGGTCTCGACCAGCTGTACGAAAAGTGCTATAACAAGGATGAATACAACAGTATCGAAGTATTCAAGCTCATTCGGAACGAGGATGCCGTGGTGTATAGGATAAGTAACGCACGTAGCGCATATCATTACGAATGTAACTGCCAGTCCCATACCGGAAGCACTGTCGAGCTTCTTTGATACGCCGAGGAACGGACATATTCCCATGAATTTCGAGAGTACGAAGTTATCTGTCAGCATAGCAGAAAGAAGTATAACGAACATTGTCTTCACTGACAGTCACCTCCATTCTTTGAGCAGTTGGCAGCATTCGGACATCCCTTGCATCCGAGTTCGAGCGGCGGTTTCTTGTTTGAAAGCTTATTCACCAGTGCGATTATCATGCCAAGCGTAAAGAATCCTCCGGCAGGCATAATAAACAACAACATCGGATTATCGTGGAGGACCGGTATGCTCATTCCGAGCCACTGTCCGCCGCCGATTATCTCACGTACAGAGCCCATGAGGAAAAGTGCCAGAGTGAAGCCGATACCCATTCCTATCGCGTCACAGGCTGAGGCTACAACTCCGTTCTTGCTTGCGAACATTTCCGCTCTTCCGAAGATTATACAGTTTACAGTGATGAGCGTGAGATAGATTCCGAGACTTTCGTAAAGATCCGGCAGATAGCCTTCAAGCAGAAAGCCTATGAGCGTTACGAAGCTTGCGATGATAACAATGAAAGCTGGTATTCTTACCTTATCAGGTATAACTTTCCTGAGAAGCGATATTACGATATTTGAGCCGAGAAGTACGAAAGTCGTGGCAAGTCCCATGCCGATGCCGTTTTTCGCCTGAGTTGTAACTGCCAGTGTCGGACACATACCAAGAAGCATGACAAGTGTCGGATTTTCCTTGATTATGCCTTTTGTGAGTTCCCTTCCGAGGGAATTTTTATTTTCTGCCACTCAGGATCGCCTCCTTATTATTATTGTATACGTCGAGTGCTTCCTCAACTGCGTTTTTCATACCCTTTGAAGAGAAGGTAGCACCACTTACAGCGTCAAGCTCGACCGGTGAAGCCGACTTTCCGTAAAACTGCTCGCGGAAATCCTCATTATCCTTGACCTTAGAGCCAAGTCCGGGAGTTTCACCGAGGGAAATAAACTCGATCTTGCTGATTTTACCGTTTTCATCAATACCCACAAGTATGTTGATACCTTCCTTGGAATAGCCGTCAGCAATGACCTGTACAGCAGTCTTTCCCTCGGGAGTAACAGCTATCGCCTCAATATTATCATTTCCGAAAGTAGTATCAAGGAGGGTAATATCGGTCTTGCCGAAAAGCTTCTCAACACTGTCGCTGAACTTGCTTTCCTTCTGCTCGGCAATATTTTCCTTTGTCGCCTCGTGAGCGAGTACGAGCAGAAGTGCGGACGCAACACATATTATAGTGAGTACAAGAGTGGGGATCACTTTATCTTTCATGCCTTTTCAGCCCCCTTTGCTCCGAATACCTTGGTTCGTGTAAGCTGCTCGATGTATGGAGTGAGCACATTCATGAGAAGTATCGAGAACGATACACCCTCAGGATACGAGCCGAAATGTCTTATGACAAATGTTATGATACCGCATCCGAGACCGAACACTACCTTACCCTTTTCAGTTATAGGAGTTGTAGCGTAATCTGTTGCCATGAAGAATGCGCCGAGGAATACGCCGCCGGCAAGGATATGGTAAAGCGGATCGCCGCCTGAGATCCAGGTAAGGAGTGCAAGGCTTCCGATGAACGATACCGGAGCGGCAAGTGAGATTATCCTGCGGAATGCAAGATAAAGTCCGCCGATGAGAAGTGCGAGGGCACAGGTCTCACCGAGACATCCGCCGGTAGTACCGAGGAAGAGGTCTTTGTATGAAGGCATGGACTGTCCGATGCTAATGAGCTGCTCATCAGACATACCTTCCAGACGGAGCGGAGTTGCAGCTGAAACTGCATCCACCTTTTCACCGAATGGCAGCTCCCATTTAGTCATAGCAGCCGGAAACGATACCATAAGCACGATACGTGCAGTTATAGCCGGATTAGCGAAATTCTGTCCAAGTCCGCCGAAAAGCTGCTTCACGATAACAATTGCAGTAAACGAGCCGATAACAGCCATCCAGTAAGGCAGGGTCACAGGAAGATTCATCGCAAGGATAAGACCTGTTACAACTGCGGAGAGGTCAGTGATCGTGTTATCGCGCTTCATAAGCTTTCTGCAAAGGTACTCGAAGATAACACAGCTCGAAATACAGACTGCTGTGAGCGGTATTACTCTAAGACCGAAAATATAACAGGCAGCCAGCCACGCAGGAAGAAGCGCAAGTATGACATTCAGCATAATGCCGGTAGTTTTTGTGTAATTCTCGTCGTGCGGAGACGGCGAAACGATAAGCTTATTCATTTGTCAGCCCCCTCACTTTCTTGGTATCAGCATTTTTGCAAGCTGATTGGTCTCGGCAAGCTTCCTGTTTGCCGGACAGACATATGTACAGCTTCCGCAGTTCATGCAGAGCAGCACCTTCAGTGCCTTCAGGTCCTCAATGTCCCTGATACGGTAAGCCTTGTCGATCTCGGCAGGCATAAGTCCGAGCGGGCATACTCTTACACAGCGTCCGCAGCGGATGCAGGCAGAAGTCCTGCGCTCATCGAAGTTCTTAGCAGCGAGCAGCGCATTAGAGGTCTTGACCACGGGCATATCAATGTCCGGAACACTCATCCCCATCATCGGACCGCCTGCGATAAGCTTCTTCATAGAATCGAGGTCGGTCTTGCAGAATTCAAGTATTTCGCGGAAGGATGTACCGATCACCGCGCGGATATTATTAGGCTCACCTACTGCATTACCGTCAACAGTGAGACGTCTTGTAACGAGCGGCATACCGGTCTGCGAATAGCGGTAAATGAATGCACAGGTCGAAACGTTCAGCACAATAACACCCTCATCTGACGGGAGTTCGCCTTCCTTGACTATACGTCCGGTCGTGTTGTAGATAATGACCTTTTCAGCACCCTGTGGGTAGCTTGAAGGCAGAGTTACGATGTCGATAGTATCGTCATTCTGAGCCATTTCCGTAAAATTCTTTATAGCCTCGGGTTTGTTAGCCTCGAGCTTGGCTGACTTTATTCCGAGAATGCTCTTCACAAGATTGATACCGCCGATTATATCATCAGGACACTCCATCATTTCACGGTAATCCGCAGTAATATATGGTTCACACTCAGCCGCGTTTATGACAAGAGTGTCGATAGGTGTCTTGGGATTGAGCTTGATATGTGTCGGGAAGCCAGCGCCTCCGAGACCGCACACACCGCTCTCTCTGACAGCCTTGATAAAGCTTTCCTTATCACTGATAACGGGCGGTTTAACTTCATCCGAGACAGTCTGCAGACCGTCCGATTCGATCTCGATCATCTTGCAGACCGCACCCATAGCAGTCTGGTAATCCGTGATAGCTGTAACTTTACCTGAAACGCCTGAGTGTATCGGTGCGCTGAAAGCAGCCTCAGAATCAGCTATCTTCTGACCTACCTTAACCTCGTCACCGATCTTGACGAGCGGCTGACATGGAGCTCCCATGCACATAGACATCGGGATCCTTATCTTTGCCGGCAGAGGAAAGTCAACAGTTGCACAGTTTTCGGTATTTTTTCGATGACTGAGCTTAATTCCGTTCAGTTTCTTCATTATATTCTCCTTGTAACGCGGAAACTCCGCAAGTATTTCTGACAAAAACACGCCATACTATTTAATTATATATGATTTCACAGTAAATTTCAATACTAATACATATAATTTATTATATTACTCAATTTTGCCATAAAAAATCCGGAAGCAGCAAACACTGTTTCCGGATCAGATGTACATAAAAAATAAAGAGTCACACTCTTGCGTGACTCTTTGGAGGCGCCACCCAGATTTGAACTGGGGATCAGGGTGTTGCAGACCCACGCCTTACCACTTGGCTATAGCGCCGCTGTTGGAGCGGATTACGAGGCTCGAACTCGCTACCTCCACCTTGGCAAGGTGGCGCTCTACCAGATGAGCTAAATCCGCATAATGGCGACCCCGAACAGACTCGAACTGTCGACCTCCTGCGTGACAGGCAGGCGTTCTAACCAACTGAACTACGAGGCCAAAAAGCAGTGAGCCTGCGGGCGGTAACAAGACCGGATGCACAGGCTCTGTGCTGGTGGGGACTACAGGGCTCGAACCTGTGACCCTCTGCTTGTAAGGCAGATGCTCTCCCAGCTGAGCTAAACCCCCACGCTTTAATCATCAGTTCTGCGCCTGACGACTTATATATTATAGCACAGGACTTATTATTTGTCAAGCGTTTTTTGAAATTTTTTCAAAAATTTTTTTCGCTTCACTGTATTCCAATATATATGGACGTTTAAGCGAAAATATTCCTGATACTTCGATAAAAATTTCAGGATGTCTCCCGGCTTATGAGAGACATCCGTTAATAGTTTCATTCATTCAGCAGACGTTTCAGCATTACGCTGCGACATTTCTTTTCAAGTGTGTCATCGAGGGGTTCGAGCGTGATATGCTCAGCCTGTCCCCTGTTGACGCAGTATCCGATCATGTAGTCAGCGATCTCCGGGTTCTTGGAAAGACATGGACCGTGAAGATACGTCGCAATGACATTCTTCTCGATGTAGCCCTCCGCCTTGCTTCCGGCACAATTGCCGTTGCCGTAGAGTACCTCTCCGAACGGCGTCTTTACACCCTGAGTTTGTCCGCCGTGATTCTCAAAGCCTACTACCTCAACAGGCTTGCCAATGATATTTGTACGCAGTACGATATTGCCTATACAGCGCATTTTTCGGCTCTGCGGTGCGACCGTATGATAATCGAACAGTCCGAGACCTTTTATCTCATTGCCGTCGGCATCGCGGTAGAATTTACCCATAAGCTGATAGCCTCCACAGATGAGAAACATGAAAGTTCCGCTGTTATAAGCCTTGATGATACCCTCACGGCATTTCATGAGGTCGGCGGAGATATGCTGCTGTTCGAGGTCTGCTCCGCCTCCGATGTAGATAAGGTCATAGGACGTAAAATCCGGCATTTCCGAATCTATCGAGTAGGCATCGACCTGACATTCTATGCCTCGCATACTGCATCGGTAGCGGATTATTTCCATATTGCCGCTGTCGCCGTAGAGGTCGAGCATATCCGCATACATATGAAGTATCCTTATTTTTTTCATTTGCTCTCACCTCCGTGTTTTTCGGCATAGCGCCTGAGCGCTGCCCGTGTCGGCTGAACTGCCGTATAATTTGCGATCACGAACTTTCTTCCGGAAGTTGAAGCAAGTTCCTCAACAGCTTCATCGAGGTCAGGGCGTACAACTATCTTGGACTGATCGTAGCCTGAGCACTTTATTCTTACTGCTATATCATAGGCTCTTCTGCCGGATGTTACAACTCTTGAAACGCGCTCGAACACACTGAAATTGATGTCCCATATCCACGATACATCAAGACCGTCCGCAACGTTATCGTTCAGGACGAACAGCAGTTCCTTCTCGCCTTCCATTTCGTTCATGACACGAAGCGTCATATTTGCACCTACCGGATTCTTCGCAAGATTCAGTGTAGCCTTGTTACTGCCGAGCATGAAGTTTTCCATGCGTCCGTTCTTGACAGTGTATTTCGATATGACCTCATCGGTTATTTTCTGGTCAATGCCGTAAAGCTTTGCGACTGCCGCAACAGCCGTCATATTGTATACATTATAAATGCTGTTCAGACGCGGCGAATATGTGTGACCTTCAACAGTGAACACAGGCTTTGAAAGGTCGATACCGCTTGCAGTTACATACGCATCATAGTCGCCGAATCCGCAGTTATCGCAGTTGAACCTTCCAATGTGCGAATACTGATAATACTCGTAGCTGAGCGGCTCTCCGCAGAATGGACAGAAACGTCCCTCGGAAGCCTCAAAGATCTTATCAGTTGCAAACGGATAGCGCTCTGCACGGAAGTATTTTACATTTTTGTTTCCGGGATTTGCCTTGCCCAGACGTGCTGTATTCGGGTCATCGCCATTGAGTATGAGATTGCCCTCAAAGGTTTTGCAGAAGCCGTTTATTTTTTGGATAAGAGTTTCCATTTCACCGTTGCGGTCGAGCTGATCGCGGAAGAAATCAAGTACCACAAGGGTATCGAGTTTCAGCTGAGAATATACTACCGGTACATGGGATTCATCGGTCTCAAGCACCATGAGATCAGCCTTTACTCTGCCCTTCATATCGCAATTCCTGAGAAGAAGCGAGCATATACCGGTATCGAGGTTATTTCCCTCGCGGTTGACTATAAGCTTTTTCCCGCTCTTCTCAAAAAGCTGCGCGATGCAGTTTGTTACCGAGGTCTTGCCATTTGTACCGGTTATCGCTATGATCGGACACTTCACATCAAACATCGAGACCGCCTTATGTCCCGAAAGATGCCACAGGACTATTCCCGGAAGATTTCCGGCATTGCGGTGCATGAGCTTCAGCAGTTTTACTATTATTTTGCCTATAAGTATCTGTAATCGTTTCACATTATTCTCCTTGTTTATGCTTTCACTTCTCAGTATATGTTATTTTACCGTCTTCACCGAATACAACGTTTCCGCGGCTTTTAGCCTCACGTATACCGAGTGATACCGCTGTTTCTATCGCATGAGTCATCCTTGTAAATCCAAATACATGAGCAGTCTCACGGATGAGGTCTTCACGCTGCATAGCTATCTGACGTTCAAGTATCAGCTTGATGCCTGCGGCTATTTCCTGAGGCGGTATGTCAGTGATGTCGCGTTTTTCGCCTTCCTGATATACAGTTCTGCACTTGTCGTAGCTTTCGGGAGTCTGATCGGGCAGCCACATGAATTCAGTCTCACCGCTCTTAACAGAGGTATATTTTGCATTAGCAACAGCTGCATCGAGAGTTTTCTTCATAGCTGCTCCCGGACGTGTTATTCCCCAGCAGGCAAACACTTTCTTTGCAAGCACATTTCTGCTTACAGGTGCTTCAACAGCCAGTATATCGTTTACACAGTCTGTTATCCTGGCAAGTCCGGCATCATTGAAGTTCTCGGAAACACCGTATGCCTTGACCTTGAAATTCTCGTATTTATCGAAGCTTTCCGAGAGCGATGTCTGCTGTTCCTGTTCAAAAACTACCTCCTGTTTAGGTTTCTGAGGTGCAGGCTCTTCTTTTTTGGGAGCGTGTTTTGCTTCAAGCGCATTCTGTATGGCATCCTTTATCTTTTCAATCACTCTTTCCCTGTTATCGAGCCAATCAAGAATATAGACATTCATCACATTCCAGCCAAGACCTCTAAGAACTGACGGCTGTGAAAGTGTACGGTCGCTTACTGTGCCGTTGCGGTAATTAGCAGCACTTCCGCAGTTGATTCCGAGTATGTACCTGTCCGGAGTCTCAGGATCGCATACCGCTACGTCTATCTTGTAATCTGAACAGCCTACGCTGCATTTAGCCTTATAACCGCTCTTTTCAAGTACAGCGGCAACAGCCTCACCGAAGCCGTTTGAAGCTGTCTGAGCACCTCCGCGGACAGCCAGTGCGCTGCGTCCCTTTGCTGCAAATTCAAGGAAGCCTTTAAGTCCCTCAACGCCTTCGGAACGGGTGCGGGAAAGGTCGATCTGATCCGGTGTTATGACTGAATATACTATCATCTGACACTTTGAACGTGAGATCGCAACATTGAGACGTCTCCAGCCGTCGTCACGATTGAGCGGACCAAAGTTCATTGATACCTTGCCGTCCTTGTCCGGACCGTAACCGATCGAGAACATGATAACATCACGCTCATCACCCTGCACGTTTTCGAGGTTCTTGATGAGTATCGGCTCATACTGCTCATTTGCAAATGTTTCGAGCTCAGGCTCACTCCGGAACGCTTCCATGAGCATATCGTCAACGAGATTCTGCTGCGACTGGCTGAACGTTACAACTCCGATACTGAGCTTTCTCAGCTGAGGATCACGAAGTCTGCGCGAGATCTCATCAACGATAGCCTTAGCCTCAGCCTTGTTTGTCTTGGTCGAACCCTTGTCGTAGTATCCGTCAACGTGTACCCAGCTGACCTCAGACACCTGATCGTCAGGCGACGGGAATGTGAACAGCTTGTTTTCGTAATACTTCGCGTTGCTGTAAGCTATCAGGCTTTCATGACGCGAACGGTAGTGCCAGAGAAGATGCTTCTGCGGCATTGAAAGTGCAAGGCAGTCATCGAGTACGCTTTCGAGGTCTTCCTTCTCATAGTTCTCCTCATCGACCTGATTTGAACTGAAAAAGCTTGTAGGCGGAAGCTGCTTTGGATCTCCGACTACTATGACGTTCTCGCCTCTTGCGATCGCACCGACAGCCTCGCAGGTCGGAAGCTGTGAAGCCTCCTCGAAGATAACAAGGTCGAATTTCGGGTAGGAAGGATCTATGTACTGTGCCACTGATATAGGGCTCATCAGCATTACCGGACACATCCTGCGGAGAAGATTTGGTATGCTGTCGAAAAGCTTTCGTATCGACATCATCCTGCCGTTGCTCTTGATAGCCTTCTGGAGAATTCCGATCTCGGAACTGCCGGCAGCTTCACCCGCAGCCGGTATCTTCGCAGAAAGTTCGGCGACAAGCTCCTGCATAGTGAGTGTGCTGAAGCTGTTGAGTACCTCTCCGAAGCGGCGGATAGTATCCTCAAAGAGAGTGCCCTGAAAACCTGAAAGTACAGGGCTTTCCGATATTACAGCTGAGATAGCTGCACGGCTGAGGTCGCAGTCAAATGCGCTGAGAAGCTGAGTTGTCGGGACATTGCCGTCGAGGTAAGCGTCCGCAACACATCCGATACCGAAACTGCGGAGTTTATTGCAGATACTAACGATGCCTGTCCACTCTTTAAGACGCGGAAGTGCTCCGATGACGGCATCTGCCTTATCAGCTGCGAATCCGCACCAGTTATCGCCGGAAATCAGCTTATCTGAGCGGAATGAATAATCGTTCTCAAGAGTTGAAACGATGCTGTCGAGTGCCGAATGATCGGCTGTTATCTTATCCGTGAGTTCACGGTTAGAGGCTTTTCCGGAACTATCTGCGAATCCGGATGCTATCTTTTCTGCAAGCGACTTTTTCTGCTCGGTACTGAGCGATGAAGCCTCTATGCGTCCGCGGACATCAGAAGAAAGAGCCGCCGACTGCGCGAGCATATCCCAGTCAGTTTCCTCACCAAGCCACGATCCGCCAAAGACTGCCGTGATCTCAGCCGGAGCTTCCTTGACCGAGCGGCAAAGTTCACCGAGGCGGTTGAGCTTCTCGTAATATTCAACTATATTGCCCTTTGTGACTGTATCACCGGATTTCGCATGAGCATTGAGTTCACTGACGAGTTTACGGCTCCTGAAGAACTTCGGCAGCAACCATTTACTCTGTGCGGTCTTCCAGTTGACGAGTGCTCCGCTGCTGTCGAATGCAAGGACTGATGTCTCAAACTTTTCAAGTATCTCAGCCTTGAGCTGCTTCATCTCCCTGCCGGACGCTATGAGGTTCTCAGCCGGATTTTTTACGTTCTCCCAGCTGCTTCCGCTGACTATCGCAGCAATGATATTTCCCTCGCCTGATGCTGCTGAAAGCACCTCCGCAGCTGCCTTGCACTGCGGATAAGTCAGGCTCTCGCTGCCGCAGAAAGAGTAAATTTTCTCGTTGTCAGATTCGACCTTTGCGAGCGCGGACTTGAATTCGCCGAGCTTTGCAGCTATCTCGTCTCTTGTCTGAGGGGTACACGAATCAAGTGTGCATACACCAAGCGGTGTTGCGGTAACATCGCCGAATTCTCTTCCGGCGGCTGCAAGTGTTTCAAGAGTTTCGCGCCACTGAGAGTAGGATGTCTCGTTCATAGCAGCGATGTGACTGCTATCAAAAGCGAATTTTCCGCCGTATTCCCTGTTCTGCTCATAGCGGACAACGGCATCGTAGAGGGAGAATCCGAAATTTCTCACCTTGTGTATCTCTTCCATAGTGCCGTTGAGTTCGCTGCGGAGCTGAGTTATTTTCTCAGCCTGAGCCTTGTACTCCTGCGGATGCTTTATCCTTCCGACATTGAGAGTATCATCAAGCTGTTTCAGTACAGCCCTTTTCTGAGCCTTATTCGAGTGGAGTTCAAGACAGAATGGTCCGAGCCCTACCTTGTCAAGACGTTTCTCAACAACAGACAGTGCTGCCATTTTCTCAGCCACGAAAAGTACTGATTTTCCGTGATACAGCGCACTTGCGATCATATTTGTTATGGTTTGTGACTTACCGCTTCCGGGAGGTCCGTGGAGTACGAAACTTTTCCCCTGCGAAGCCGCATATACTGCTGCAAGCTGTGATGAATCGGCACTCAGCGGTACCGCAAGTTCAGTCGGTGAGACGTTGTTATCGAGTTCAAGCGGAGATATGGAGATGTCATCGCCCTGCCACTCCGTTTTGCCTGATATAAGGCTTGCTACGACCTTGTTTGCAGCAAGCTCGTCAGCACGGTTACGGATGTCGTTCCACATTATAAAGCGGTTGAACGAGAACTGACCAATAAATGCGTATTCCTCAATATCCCAGCGGCTCTGCGCCATAACTCCCTGACGTATCGTACTGAAAATCAGGTTGAGGTCAACGCCGTTTTCGTCCACGGGAACAGGATCAAGTCCCTTGATGTCGATGCCGAAAATCTGTCTGAGCATTTCAAGGAGGGTGATATTTACCTGAGTATCCTCATCGCGGATACATATATTGTAAGCTTTTTCCTGAACCTTGCGGGTAATATCGACAGGTACTAACACAAGCGGCGCATAACGCGGCTTTTCACTATTATCAGTCTCATACCAGCGGAGAAATCCGAGGGCGAGATATATCGTATTTACGCCGTTTTCCTCAAGACTTACCTTCGCCTGACGGTGAAGCTTCTTCATTATCTTATCAAGCTCGCTCTCATCAAGAAACGATCTCAGACGGCGGCTCTTGAATTCAGTTGCTGCGATCGCTGTGATACGGTCGCGGTCGTTTTCCATTTCGTATATCCTGCTGTCGGCGATTTTCAGCGACATATCGTTCGGCGCCGGCATAACGCGGAATTCCTCGCCCTTCGACATCTCGTCCTCAAGCGATCCAAGCGAATCCGTCATTATCTGTACGCTCATTGCGTTCGGACGGAAATTAAGCAGACTGTTCCTGAGACTGAGGTCCAGAAGCTTTCGCTCCCAGATCACCTGTTTTGTGACCTCTCTGTCCTGTAATTCTCCCTGTGCGCGGAGTTCAAGCTCATTCGGTGCTGAGGTTATCTCGGAATCCTTGCGCTCACCGTAGTCAACAGCCTTAAAAGTACCGTTATCAGCGATCCTTGAAGGTATCGGACGTATTCCGCTTGCACGGGTACGTCTTACGTCAATAGCAAAATAGAACTCGGACTGCTCGCTGAGATTTGCAGCCGCGTGTTTCTCGGAATCGTCAAATCCTACCTGTTTTCCGGCTACGAAATCGGTACACTCAACGGCGCATATCGCGTCGATACCGTGTGCGATACGCTTTGTGAGGGCAGTCATATCGAACTGGAGACAGTCCGGGAAGGTCTCATTATCGAGCCAGCAAGCCGCAAAAGCGTGTCCCTTGACCAGAACAAGCAGCGGATTCAGTCCTATTGCTTCAAGGCAGGTGCAGTAAAGCACCGAGAGATCGAGACAGGTTCCGGACTTAGTTTCGAGTACAGCATCAGGCATACGTATCCGCTGAGCATTCTCATAGCTTGCAGGCGGCATCGTATAGGCGATGTTAGCTTCCTGCAAAGCCGCATATATCGCGCCCATCTGCTGCTTTACGATGTTTGGATTGCACGACTGATAGCCTGTGAACGCCGGATCACCGCACCATTTTTGCAGATACAGACTCGCTGCTGAAATTACTTCCTGAACCTTCGGGTGATTTGGTGTCATAAACGCAGCAGCCATTTCCGGCATAAAATTAGCGCCTGTCCACTGATCGTAGGCAAGAAGCTCGATGTTAAGAGTCTGCGAGCCTAAGACCTCTCCACCGCTGACAGCCTCAACAGTTGCGTTTGCTACAAGCTTTTCAGTCAATGTGAAAAGATACTCCGGATCAATCACTATTTTTACCGGTGTGAATTCAACAGGCTGATCCGGCAGAAGATCGACCGGGGCTGTTTCATAGGTTTTAGCAAACTCCGGCTGGAACGTTATCCTGAGACTGACGTTCTTTATTTCGTCCGCAGACTTATTCCTGACGATAAGTCTGCGAAATACTGGCACGTAATTCTGCTGCATCGCAAAGTTTATACCGGCAGTCATACTGCCGCTTATCTCAATAATATTTTCCATATTCCTCTCCGATCTGCGCTTGCGGTAATATATACATTATTTATTTTACCACATTCCGGCTGTATTTTCAATATTTTTCAGTAAAAAAACATATCTTGCTATTTGCGTATTTTTGTGCTACAATATAAGTAATGTATATAGCCGGATTTTAGTCGCTGAGCAGACATTGAGTATAATAACGAAAGGATTATTTGCTATGGATTTTTCATCAACTCAGGATTACATGAGCAGAATAAAACGTACCATCATCTCCGCGGACGAGATAAAAAACAGGATCAATGACGCCGGAAAGTTCATCGACAGTATTTACGACGGCAGACCTGTCCTCCTCGTAAGTATTCTCAAAGGCTCGTTCATTTTCCTCGCCGACCTTGCAAGAACTGTCAGCGTACCATGCGAGATAGACTTCATGGCTGCAAAAAGCTACTACGAAAGTACCGATTCATCGGGAGTTGTCCAGATCACTATGGACCTCAGGCACGATGTGTCCGGCTATCATGTGATCATGGTCGAGGATATTATTGATACCGGCAGAACTCTCACAGATGTTCTGAATCTTCTTAAAGCACGTAAACCACTCTCACTGCACGTTGTAACTCTTCTCGACAAGCCTGAACGCCGGATCGTACCTCTCAAAGCCGATCTTTCCCTCTTCACTATACCTGACCTGTTTGTGATAGGCTACGGTCTTGATTACGGTGAATATTACAGGAATCTTCCTTATATAGCCGAATTCGGTGATTGACCCACCGAAAAACAGCCGCTGCGGTAAAATCCCGACAGCGGCTTTATAATTATACGTTATTTGGACTTTTTTACCACTACTCCGCCTGTTTTCCAGATACTTTCCGGCGGTACTACTCCCCTTACGCAGCTTGTAGGATAAATATTTGAGTGCGGACCGATAACGGTTCCGGGGTTGAGTACGCTGTTACAGCCGACCTCAACGAAATCTCCGAGCATTGCGCCTATCTTCTTTATACCCGTAACGAGCTCCTCTCCTTCCGACTTTATCACAACATTGGTCTTGTCGGACTTCACATTCGAGGTTATCGAGCCTGCCCCCATATGCGACTTGTATCCGAGTATACTGTCACCAACATAGTTGTAATGCGGTGTCTGTACGCTGTCGAAGATAATTACATTTTTGAGTTCGACCGAGTTTCCGATAACACATCCCGCACCAACAAGTGCGCTTCCGCGGATGAATGCACAGTGACGCACCTCTGTTTCAGGTCCTATTATACACGGCGCACCGATGTAAGCACTCGGAAATACCTTTGCTGTTTTATGTATCCACACATTTTCCGAAGGATTATCGTATTCCTCCGGACTGAGTTTGCTGCCGAGTTCGATGATGAGCTGGCTTATCCCCTTTAAAGCCTCCCACGGATACTCGAATTTTCTCAGATAATCAGCTGCTATTGTATGGCTGAGATCGTAAAGATCAGTTATCCTGACATTTTCCATAATGATCCTGTTCCTCCCGAACGATTCTGTATTAGCGTCTGCAAATCCTGTTTGCATACCTTATTATTATACTATCATATCACGAAATTGTCAATAATAATGCACCAGTTTGACGAATTTAAAAAATCACTTTACTTTTCGGCTGCAATGTGATAGAATTATTCTGTTATATTTTTCAATGTTGGAGTTGATATTATGAACGCCAAATTAGGTTCGTTGATCAGATGTACTGCTTTAAGCGGCATCACAGCTGCGGTTCTTCTTTCAGCTGTATCATGCGGCAGCGAAACAGAAACTATATCAGAACCTGTTCCGCAGACCAGAGTCACAGTCACTAATGCTCAGACAACTGCTGTTCCGACTACCGTGACTACTGTTACTACTACTGAACAGGCTACCGCTCCGCCGGTTATCACCAATGCACCGGATAAGGTACTTCCTCAGGGGGCTTCTCCAGAAGATGCTACTATCCCGAAGGGTACTGCTTCCTCGAACGCTAACGCCTATCAGGACAATATCTACGTTTACGGCGATTCAATATGCCACGGCTTCAACGTTTACAATTTTGTTCCGCATGAGCACTGCCTTACACAATCATCAGTCTCAATGTGGAATCTCGATTACTTTACCTTCGATACTCCTGCCGGTACTCTCGGCACTATTGATGCCGTCGCGGCTGTCAAGCCAAAACTTCTCTATATGTCGCTCGGCATGAACGACATCAAGACCAGTGATGCCAATACATTCTCCACAAAATACCTCGACGTTGCAAAGCAGATAATCGAGCGCGTTCCTGATATTAATATCGTGATCGCAGGCATAACGCCTATTGATCCGACTATCACTTCACTTACGACCAACGATATGATACGTTCATATAATACCGCGCTCAGAACTGCCGTTTCAAACGCCAATTCCGACAGGATCTTCTACTTTGATGCTTACGCAGTCCTCGCAGATCCGGATACTCTCGACCTCAAAGCCGGTTCTTCCTCCGGCGACGGCATACACCTCTCGCCGCCGTGCTATTCCGAACTCCTCACCAACCTCTATATGATGCTCGATACAACGCCGGTAAAGGGACGTCTTGCCGGTTAAACAAGTACAAAATGCAACTCAGCGCTCTTGATGCAAGGGCGCTTTTCATTGCCTCAAAGCTGCTTTCAGTCTTGACGCAGCGTATAAATGATGATATAATAGTAAACAGGCTTATATGATAACAATTGAAAGGATAATCAATGCGATTCAACGAACTTAATCTTTCTCAGGAAATACTCAATGCGGTAGATGAACTGGGATTCTCAGAAATGACAGAAATTCAGGAAAAAAGTATCCCTCTTCTCCTTCAGGGACTTGATGTTGTCGGACGATCTAACACGGGTACAGGCAAAACTGCTGCTTTCGGCATACCTGCCGTTGAAAGCATCAACGATTCAAATAAAAATGCAGTAACAGTGCTGATACTCTGCCCGACCAGAGAGCTCGCACTTCAGGCTCACGGCGAAATCAAAAAATTCGCGCATTTCAAGCGTATTGTCAAGCCTTGTGCTGTCTACGGCGGAGCGAGCATGGAAAAACAGATATTTGAACTCAAACGCGGTGCGAACATCGTCATAGGTACTCCGGGACGTGTTATGGATCACATCAGAAGACGTACCCTCAAGCTTGAAAATCTCCGCTGCGTCATCCTCGATGAAGCCGATGAAATGCTTAATATGGGCTTCCGTGAGGACATCGAGTCGATACTCTCAGGTGTGCCCGAGGATAGACAGACTGTCCTCTTTTCCGCGACTATGCCAAAGGAGATAATGGCGATCACTGAAAAATTCCAGCGCGATCCGGTACACGTCAAGATAAAATCCGCTCAAAAGACCGTTGACCTCATCGAACAGTATTACTTTGAGGTCGCTATGGGCAGAAAAACTGACGCTCTGCGCCTTCTGCTAAAAGCCTACTCACCTGCATCGTGCATGGTGTTCTGCAATACAAGAGCTATGGTCGATCAGCTTACCGAGGAACTCCAGAAGCACGGCTTTCGTGCAGCCGGTCTGCACGGCGATATGAAACAGGCTCAGCGCACACAGGTCATGAACAGCTTTAAAAACAAAGCCTGCGAGATTCTCGTTGCGACCGATGTTGCCGCAAGAGGTATCGACGTCAGCGGTATCGACACCGTTTTCAACTACGACCTTCCGCAGGATAACGAGTATTATATACACCGCATAGGACGTACCGGCCGTGCAGGCAAAACAGGTACTGCATATACTCTCATCAGCGGCAGAAAACAGTTCCATGAACTCCGCGACATCTCGAAGTACATAAACGCCGAGATAACCGAGTTACCGCTTCCGGATAAGGAAGGCATCCTCGCTATGAGGCAGGAAGCCATGATACGTGATATTACGTCGATCGAGGCTCATCACAGCGCCTATTCGGCTATTGACCGTCTCGCTTCTATGGGCATCGACGCGCGTGAAGCCGCTGCAAGACTTATCGACCGTATCATTCAGGAGGATATTGATTCCATTCCTGAATTTGAACGTGCACGTCCGCTCAAAAACCGCCGCGGCAGCTCCGCAAAAACGGTGAAAATAGACATTAATATCGGCAGAAACCGCCGTATCGCTCCGAATTTTATCCTCGGCGCTCTCGTTGATGCTACCGGGATGTCCGGAAAGGATTTCGGCAAGATCGACATCTTTGATGACCATACTACTGTTGAAGTTCCGGCTTCCGATACCGATTACATAATCGAATCTACAAATCCGATGAAGATAAATGGTCAGCAGGTAACGGTAAAGCTCTGCACAGGCTCTTCTTCACGGGGACATTACAGCCGTCCGCGTCCGAACGACAAGCCCGTATTCGACCGCAGAAAAGCCGCATACGGCAGCAGAAACAAGTCCGAGGTGTACAAGGACTACATCCCTAACCGCAAAAAACGCACAAAAAAAAGACACTGAGAGGTGATATGAATGGCTAATCAGAATCAGAACAAGAACAACACCAGCAAAAAACCTTCCGATCCTCGCAAAACCCGCCTGAGAATAATTATGCTGGTGCTTGCGCTCATCATGGCAATCGGTTCTATACTTCCATTATTCCTCAGATAAGCAAACAGCCATAAGTGTGTTACATATATGGCTGTTTATCAGTAATTATTGAGGGAACCCCTTTTGAGAAAGGGGCTTCCCTCAAACTCCCTCCCGAAAACTTTAAGCTTGTTTTTTTCGCAATGGTATACTTACTAACATAAAAATGAAAAACCGGAAGTTTGTATTACTTCCGGAATTTTTATACCATTGCGAAAAAAACGAAATAAAAGTCTTTGGAAAGGGG
>ONAI01000056.1 GCA_900315755.1 uncultured Ruminococcus sp. | reverse complement strand
ACAAAACCGTTCCCACAAAAGTGAGAACGGTTATTTTTACACTATCATAGCGCAATCTGAACCATACGCGTCTGCCAATTCCGCCATATCCGCATTACTATAATTTTATAGCACAAGCGGAAGTATTTGTCAAGCATTATTTGTACAATAAACCAAGAATATTTTAGAAAAAAATAATAGCCCCAAAGATTTTTATTCAAGAGCCGATATTAGGCGAAACGGCTGCATATTCCTATATCACGACTGAGAACGCTTAATTTTCATCCAACACTGGAGCGTATATACCTTATCCGATATGCTACTGAATGCATTCTTTCTTTTTGACTTCAGCCGCCTGTAAGTCTTGACTATTGCCCACAAAAGCGTCATCAGCGGTATTGCAAGCAGTCCACGGCGGATGCTGTAAATCACCGTCAGCTTATGCTCAACTATCCGCGAAGCATTCTCCCAGTAAGGCAGACTTATTGCCTCTTGACGAACACCTCTCCGACTGATACTTTTCAGTTCAGCTGCGCGAACAGTAGTGGTGAACCTCTTGGTGTTGTTGACCAGTATGACCTTGCCCTCGTATTCGTTTCCAAATATCTTTTCAACGGTGCTAAAGCCAAAGTTTTCCACCGGATCTGGAACTATAACCTCATAGCAGCTAACCTTCGAGAACGGCTCTCCACCTGATAACTCAGCCGCTTTGGTATAAGATATATACGCCTTTGGATAGTCACCGGCACACTCCCTCTCGTACTTTGTACGCGGATCGTCAATAACGCCGGCAATACGGAAGCTTGTATTATTGATGTAAATATTCATGCCTGCGATATTATCCGAGCCGTAAAGGCTGAATGCAAGCGTTCTGTCGATAACTGCGCCGTCCTGCATAAGATCACTGTCGCTGATATAGTTTCCGTGAAGAAGATCAAAGCTCCGGAAGAGGAAGAACTCACCGCCGACAGCCGTAACATCTGCCTGTGAACTGCCTGGTCTGTCGCAGGTCACCTGAAAGCGTCCAACCGGAGCACTGTAAGCGGCCGGACACAATGTCTGACCTTTTTTCTGTACCACAGCCGCGCTTTCAAGTGAATTCAGCAGCGACATCCTCACAGACATTATACTGTCTTTCACAAATCCGGAATCGTCAGAGAAAAAACAGCTAACCTGAGTGCAGCCTCCAGCGCCCTGCGTCCAGCGGTCAGCGGCATAATTGTAACGCTGAGACTTTGCCAGTGAGCTTCCGACAAGTGACAACACTGCCGCTGCTGCAATAGCCGCGAGGTTTACTGCCGCAAGTATAATAAATCTTGTTTTTATTTTGCGTTTCATACTTTGTCCTTTGATTTCAGCCGTACCTGATCTCCGGCAGTGATCGGCTTGCTGAATGCAACTATGACGTTATCAGTATTATTAAGTTCGCCTGAAACAGCACTTGAACGCTCATCAGAAGCGGCTACCTGCACTGATACTCTTTCTGCATAATACCTGTTTCCGAGTGGAGTGCTTTTTGAACGCAGCTTATACACGAATGAACCGTTCTGATCGCTGAATACCGCGCTTTTCGGAACAATAGCCTGATACTGAGCTGTGCTGAGAGGAACAGATATTTCCATATTTGTATTTGCAGTAACAGAGCCGCTGATATTGAACACCAGCGTCATAGTATTCGCATCAGCATCGGAATTTTTTATGTCAGCGAGTACAGCTTTAGCATCCCCGGACCAGTTATTGATGACCTGAGCGGTCGTTCCGACCGAGACCTTTTTTGCTTGTTCTGCCGGCACGGAAACTTTCAGCTTGAAGCCTGCATCGTTAAGATCAATGACCGCAAGCGGAACTCCTGCCGCTGTCATTTCATTCGGATTCACATTGACTGAACGGATGATGCCGCTGTACTTTGAGACTACCTCCATTGAAGAACTGCTGTCGCGGAGCTTTTCAAGCTCCTGCTTTTTCTTTTCAATGGTATCGCGTTTGTTTTCAAGATCAAGCTTGTACTGCTGCTGTGTAATGCTGTTTGTATTTTGCAGCTTAGTGAGGTTTATACGCAGATTTTCAAGTGTACGCTGCTTTGCAAGAACCTCAGCCGCACATTCCTCGAAACTCATACCGCCTGCGGAATTGTTATCCTCGTATGAAGCTATCCGCGAGTTGACTTCGCTGAGCTTTGTCTCAGCATCATTCAGTTTTGAAGCAAGCTCTGCACGGACACTGCTCTTTTTTAATTCATATGCTGTTTTGGCGGAAGTCCTCTTTTCGTTCTTGGCATTGCAGTCCGCAAGAGCAGTTTCAGCATCGCCTGATCCAATTGCCGACTTATAAACCTCATAGGCTGCGGCATATTCGCTCTCTGCGGACTGCCAGTTTGCTTTCAGAGTTACAAGGTCGCCTGCAAACTCAGCGGCAGCAGCTGTGTAGTCATCACTGTCAATTGCGCCGATAGTTGAACTGAGCTTGTCACGCTGTGCCGAAAGACTTGCAGCTTCATTCGTATCTGCCTTGTACTGCTCCTGTGCCTGTGAGGAGCTGCTTTGAGCGGCATAAGCTGTATCGCGGCGGCGTAAAGCTTCTTCAAGGTCCTCGGCAGCATTTTTTATCTCCTGATTTTCCGATGTGTAATCAGCCGGAGCGTTCAGCAGCAGCTTATTGTATTCAAGTTCAAGTGCAGCCAGTTCATCCTCAGCAGCGCTCAGAGACTGTTCCTGTCCTGAGCCGAGAATAAACAGAACATCGCCCTCAGCGACCTTCTGACCTGCCTTTATGTTGATCTTATCCACAGTGCGGTTTTCGTCCACGCTGACTTCGTAGGTCTGCTCAGCCTCCACCATACCGCTGCCCCTTATGCGTTCAGTCAGCTCGCCGGCAGTTACCCTTTCAGTGGATATTTCTGCAAGGGCGCGGTTCATAATAGTATTCGAGAAAAATGTCAGCAGAAGCAGTGCCGTAAGGAAGATTATCAGCAGCGTTTTTATTATTTCGCGGCGTTTTGCAGGATCTTTTATTGCCGCATCTGAACTGTTCAGTTTTTCGGTTATTCTTCTTACTTCGTCCTCAGAGGAATGAAGCTCTAAACCGTTCACATTTTCGTTTCTTATATCATTCATAGCACCATCTCCTATCCTTTGATACCGCCTGAGTAGGCAATTCCGTCAACAAGGCAGTCCTCGCCGTAGAAGAATATCAGTATAGTCGGTATCATATAAACTACCCCGACTGCAAAGGCAAGTCCGACATCACTTGTATTTATCTGCGACAGAAACACCGAAAGCGGGTGCAGAGCCTTTGCATCGTCGCTTGTCATAAGTATGAGCGGCTGCTCGACCATATTCCAGTAGTCGATGAACACCAGCATACCTATGGATATGACAGCATTTTTGCAGAGCGGAAGATATATCCTTGTCAGTATCTGAAATTCCCCTGCGCCGTCGAGTTTTGCAGCCTCAACGTAAGATACAGGCACTCGCCGCATTACCTTTGTCAGCAGAAATATACTGAACGGTGAAAATATTGCAGGGAGTATGATAGCTGAACGTGTATTCAGAAGTCCGAACTTTTTCGCAACAAGATAATTCGGCACAAGCGTGACCTGATAGGGCATTATCATCAGTATTATGTAGACAAAGAATATGATGCCTTTCAGCTTTGAGGGATAGCGCGCAAAGCCGTATGAAGTCAGTATGGCTATGAGCAGCTGGAAGAGTGTTATCGGCACGGTCAGCCATACAGAGTTCCAGAACTTCACCAGATAGTCGGAATTCGTTATCAGCACCGCACGATACTGTTCAATAGTGACCTTGTCCGGAATGAATTTGAGGTTTACATCTTCGGATATGTAGGTCTTTTCGCTGTCGGTCATATTGCTGTACATAGCGCCGTAATTCGCATTTATCTCGCTTGAAGTCATAAAGGAATTCGCTATGGTAAGCACGGTCGGGAGCAGGAACAAAACCGCTCCGAGAGCAGCAAATACTGTGACAGCTATGTCGAGTGTTTTCTTTCGTCGTTTCCGCTTCATCAGTTCTCCACGTCCTTTCCGAATATATTCTCGATTATGAGCAGTATTGCCATAATTACTATCATTATCACGGCGAACAGCACTGCTGCTGCGGACAGCTTCTGATAGTCGAGTTTATTGAAGGTGTTGTTCATAAAGTGCTGGAGCATATACAGCCTGTCGAACGGATAATTACCGGTCAGCAGGTAAACCTCGCGGAATATCTTGAAGGAGTTTATCAGTGAGAGTATAAAAACGAAGAGTATAGTGGGGGAGAGGTATCTGAGTTTGATGTGTACGAATCTGTACCACGCACCCGCGCCCTCAAGCTCTGCGACCTCCAGCATATCGCGCGGAATACCGCTTAATGCTGCCATGAATAGAATCATATTGTAGCCAATATTCTTCCATAGGAACATAAGTATTATGACGAGCTGTCCCTTAGAGGATTTCAGCCAGTCCACAGGCTCACCGCCGAACATCTCCGCCACCTGATTTACCGTTCCGTGGCTGTGAAACAGCACCTGCCACACAAGGACTACCGATGCGGTAGGCACCATAAGCGGACTCAGAAAAAATGTACGGAGTATGCTCTTCCCGGGAATGCTTCTTTCAAGAAGCACAGCCAGTCCAAGTGAAAGTATCACTGCCAGCGGAACTGATACTGCCGAGAAGAACGCTGTATTCCGTGCAGCCTTTCTGAATGCGGAGTTCTGCATCAGCAACTTGTAGTTTTCAAGTCCGACATAGTCCTTCATAACAGGATTGTTGATAAGAGAGTAGTACACCACGATCCCGAAAGGTATCAGAAAGAATATGAGCACTCCCACAAGGCTCGGCACGATACAGATGCCGCTGAATACTTTCTCTCTGCGCCGACCGTATTGTCCATTCAATAATTTCATATTATCACACACATTTTTATTTGCGAACATTATCGGATTTCATTTACTTTATTGATAACAAATATGCCTATCACAATCGTTTTCATTGCAACAGGCATATCTTCATCTCTTTTCTCTGTAACAAGTCCGGTTATTCAACCGTTCTCGGCAAGATATGTTCCTACGCGGTCATTAAGTATGTCAATGCACTGATCCGGAGTACGTTCGCCGTTTACTACATAGTCGCATTCCTCTTTTATTATGTTCACAACTTCCTCGTCTTCATAGAAGAAAATCTTCATATTATGGATATAATCATCAAGCTGTTTTTTCTGAGCATCTGTGATAGTAATGTTTGCTGCCTCTCCGTTTTTGGGAGCATCATAAGACTCAACGACCGGACTGTTTATTGAGAATTGATATTCAGGAGCTCTGTCCCACCATATCTTATGCGCCCTTTCCATAATTGGCAGACCGTGTACAATATCAGTATAGCTCTGCATTTCATCACTGAGGAAAAATTCAATGAACTTCCACGCACCAGCTTTGTTGTCAGCGTTTTCCATTATCCCATACATAGATGACCATTTTCCAAGTTTAACGCCGTTTCCGTTTTCTGAAGGGAAACCGACAAGAGTCACGGGCTTGTTACCCTGCTGTGAAATTGTTCTGTCTGCGTAAAAGCAGTCAATTCTTGCGTATGGATCCGTAAGGATAGGCTTAACGTCTATTCTTCCGTCATTGTATACACCTGAATCATCAGGCAGTGAATAAATATACTCCAGCGCCTGACGCAGACCATTTTCTGCATTGAACTTATTGTTCCGGAAGTCAACAGAACTGTTGATAGCTCCGGTTATAAGGAAATCAGCAATATTTTTCCGCTTTGTACCCGGTCCGAGAAGTACAGACTTTTCTTCGTCAGAAAGCTTGTCAATGAAGCTGATAGCCTCCTCAAAAGTCCAGTTTTCGTGCGGATCATCAAGACGTTCTGTCTGACAGCATATCGTTTCTGCATCAATATCGAAAGCCATTGCCGGGATATGATCGTCAATTGTAATAGCGTCAAGACCATTCGGGAGAAAATCCTCACGGCTGATGTTTTCCGAGTTGTCGATATATTCTCCAAGATCGGCGAGATAGTGTCTGTTGTCCAGAACCCTCAGCTGACCCGGGTAAGCGGCTATCAGGTCATATGTCGTTCCGCCGCTGATGTCAGCAGTAAGCTGCTTGAAAGCATCAGCTTCGTCGCTGTCCCTGTACTCGGTCACATCTAAACGGTATTGGCTGTTAGCAGTCCGGAATTTCTGGATATGCTTGTCAAATTCTCCGGCAGCAGCTTCCTCCTGCCTGATAAATGCAACTTTTATAGTTTCCTTGTCGGGATCTTTTCTGTCAGCCGATGTATCTGCCTGAGATCCTGCCACACTTGCTGAAGATTCAGACTTGTCCTTTTTCATAGACTTCATAAGCGTAAGACTTCCGACCAGTCCGCCGGCAACAACAAGCGCGATAACTGCTGCCCGCATAGGCTTGATCCATTTTTCTTTCATACTATCAGCTCCTTTGAACTTGTATTCATAATAACAGTATTCCTCATTTCCGTTACTGTCTGACTGTACATATTTCGTCGCATCATTGCTGAATTCACATTGCTTTTTCGGCTTTAGAAAATGTGTTTTTCGTTTCCTTTCTTCTGCTTCACGGCAAAGCTCAGAATTGTGTGAGACTGTGTTTTCAAGTGTATCTGACTGCTTGATTTTCTGCGATACAAGCTGCTTTATCCTCTCAGCGTCATAGGTATCTTTCTTTATCTCCGGCAGTTCACCTGTGTATTCCGAAAAAAGATCATATATGTTATGCTTCATAGCCGTAACCCCTTTCCGTAAGTTTTTTCTTTAGCTTCTTTCGTGCACGGTGCAGCGCGGTAGTACAGGCAGAAAGTCCTATCCCCATTTCCTCCGCTATCTGAGGCAGGCTTTGGTAATAGAAGTAAAACCGCACCAGAAGCTCCCTGTCACGCGGCTGCATTTCATCTATTACGCGGTTAAGCTCCACCGCAAGGGCTTTCCGCTCAGTCTCATATTCTATGTCCTGACCGTCATCTGTTTCTATTTCATCCAACGGCAGCTGAATATGCTTTGACCTCATTTTGTCAATGGCAAGATTTCTCGCTATTACAGCAATATATGACCTTAAAGTTTCAGCCCGCAGATGACCGGCATTATTCCAGATCGTTATAAATACGTCCGAAATGACTTCCTCACTGTCACCGGTATCAAGAACTCCGCGTGATATATTTCTGATGACAGTGCTGACATATCCGCTGTATCGTTCTATCAGTACGCCAAGTGCCTTTTCATTCTTTTTGTTAAGCTGATGCACCAGCTTTATGTCGTCCACCTGTACGCCTCCTTTCCTCTTCTGTTATTATATACGGTACAAACTCACAAACGCTTACACTTTTTTTACTAAGTCTTATCAGCGGATGCTGCGCTGTCAGTATAACAAATGACAATAGAGATTTATAGTTAAAGTTTCACCGATCAGAACTTTTTTAAATGGGTTGACTATTTCGGCGTAGTGCGTTATAATAATGGTAAGCTCTTAGACTCAAAGTGTTTTGCGCGGCTATAAAAACGATGAATAAACGATTATTATTTAACGCTTGCTTATTTGTCGGCGGAACAGTTAATATGCCGTAAGGAGTACATTTATGGAGAAATAAAAAAGGAGGGTTATTTATGACCGCTAAAAAAACAATGTTAAAATTTGCCGCATTTGCAGCGGCGCTCACACTTACGACCGGAACTGCGATTTCGGAGACTTTGCTTTCGGCGATACCGGTTACGGCAAGCGCGGAAGAGAGTTATACTACGGGCACGGAAGGAAATCTGAAATATATGAAGTATTCCGACCATGTTGAGATCAGCGGCGGCGATCTATCAGCAACTTCCATTGAGATCCCGGATACCATTGAAGGCGTTCCCGTAACCGCTATCGGTATGAACGCTTTTTGCGGATACTCGTCAGTAGAAAGCGTAACTATACCGGATTCTGTTACAGATATAGGAAACTATGCTTTCAATATGTGTACGAAGCTGAAGTCTGTAAAATTACCGGCAAACCTCAAAACTGTTGGTATACGCGCTTTTGAGTACTGCAAAGCCCTCACGACAGTAGAATTCCCGGATCGTGTGGTAGCGTTTTCTTCAAAGGTTTTCGACGGTACGCCATGGATACAAGAGCAGCGTGAAAAAGGACCTCTTGTTATAATAAACGGCGCTCTGATCGACGCACAGGACGCAAAGGGAGATGTCGTTATCCCTTCCGAAGTCAAATACGTAGCTGCGAGCGCTTTTGCACGAAATATGGATATAACCTCTGTGGTTTATCCGGAAGGTGTGAGCAAGATCTCTGACAATACTTTCTTCTATTGCTCTAATCTTACATCGGTCGAAGCAAAGGGCGCAACGACTATTGAAAACATGGCTTTTGCCTATTGTGATAAGCTGACATCTCTTAAGCTTTCGGAAAACTTAAAGAGCATTGACAGCTATGGCTTCTCAGATGCTAAGGGAACGGCAACGATAACATTCTACGGCACAAAAGAAAGCTGGGATGCTGTTGAGAAATCAGCAAGCGACCAGTTCCTCCAGAGAGCGACCGTCGTATTCGAGGAATATGTTCCGACATCCGGACCAGAATTTCTAAAAGGCGATGCCAACGGCGATGGCGGTGTTGATATGTCGGACGTTGTAATGGTAATGCAGGCTTGTCTGAATCCTAAGAAGTACGGAGTTAACGGCACAAGTCCTGACCGCATAACAGCTGACGGCGAAAAAGCCGGCGATGTCGACGGCAAGGCAGGTCTGACCGCTAACGATGCCCTCATAATACAGCGCTACTCGCTCAAACTCATAGACAAATTATGATTACATAAACACAAAACCGTTCCCACATCTGTGAGAACGGTTATTTTTTCACTATCATAGCGCAACCTGAACCATACGCGTCTGCCAATTCCGCCATATCCGCATTGCTTTAATATTATATCACAAGCGTGAAAGTTTGTCAAGCATTTTTTACAATTCATAATAGACTCACCTCTTACTCCTGTATCATGAACCACAGAATTTAGCTGTCTCGGTTCGCATCTGTCATTGCTTTTGTAAACTTTTTACAAACGCTTTGTAAACGTTTACTAAAATCCCTTGCGTTCTGAGCGGAAATATGATAAAATTACTATGTAATCATAATTATTCTTTCTAAGGGGGGAGCATTATGAAAGAATTCATTGCAATCGTTATGTCATTTTGTATCGTCGGAGGTTCTCTTCAGGCGGTTTACAGCTCTGCGCCGGAGAGCGCTGTTACGGCTTTTGCGGGCACTGACAGTGACGGCAAGGAAGGTCTTTCTGCTAACGACGCCCTCCTCATACAGAAATTCTCGCTTGGGCTTATAAAAGAATTTTAAATCACAAATCCAAATAACAAGGAGGGCAATATGAAGACATTATTAAACAGAAGCATATCATTCACAATAGCATTTGTAATGATGATCGGAACGTGTATGTTTGAGCTGGGAGCAGCTCAGAATCATTCGGTGGCAGTTGCAGAGGGCTCTTCCACTTCCTCGGCTATGCCCCAATACAAGCATATTAAATACGATTATCGTAAAGGATTAGGTGAAGAAGTTACCGATATGAATATGACAGACCAATTATCATTTGATTATTCTGATGATATGTGGTTCTCAGGAACAAAAGTTGCAGACGCAGAAGAAATGAATGCTGATATTATTAAACTTGCCGTAGCTCTTGCTTGTTCAGCATATTATGATTATGAAGCACCTATTCGAGAGCGAACAATCCGCATAGACCGTTTATTTACTCAAATGGGATTCCATTGTAAATTATCAGATATAGATACTCATGATCTGGCACTTGACGATTATAATGTTGATATCCCCACACTTGATGATTGCAACACCGCTGGTTACTATATTGGTCACAAAGAAATAGAACATCACGGCGAAAAGTACATATTATATGCTGTTCCAATTAAAGGAACTTCTGCCGACCTTGAATGGTTTGCAAATATGAGACTGGGACCTGGAAAGGATCATAAGGGCTTCTACGATGCTGCTGAAACGGTTTATGATGCTCTTGATGATGTTGTTGCTAAAACCGGCAGCGAATATGACAAAGATCATCGTATCTTCCTTTTTACCGGACATAGCCGTGGAGCAGCAGTAGCTAATATTGTTGCAGGCAAGCTTTCGGTTGAAGAGAAACTTGCTCCGCGTGAACAAATTTTTGCGTATACGTTTGCTTGTCCGGCTGTAAGCAAACGTGCAGATGATTCGCTTATGAACATCTTTAATTTTAATAATCCTCTTGATTTAGTACCTATGCTTCCGATGGAAGACTGGGGATATAAACGCTTTGGGCAGACAATAACACTTCAAGCTGAAGGAACTCCTTACGAAAATATGCTGCAACAGTATCAGCGTGTAACCGAAACAAAGTATAAGGGCGAATTAGATGTATCCATGAGACCTGAGAGCATACTTAATTCTGCAAAGGAAGAATCTATGCGTTATCTTACATCTGAAAATGAAGAAACAGCTTTGTTCTTCTATAACAAACTCATATACCCACTTTTGTTAGAATCAAATCAAATATATAGTAAAGAAGATATAAAGAATTATATAAAACGAATAAACAAAGAAGATCAATACGAAGCAAACAATGATAATGCTGATTTTATCGAGCAAATTAATCAAGCGGAAAAACTTGACGAATATACCAATGATCATTTGTCAAAATGCAGTAGTTATCGAGATGAATTAAAAAGATTCCGTGAAGAGATTCTAAATACAGAGGATAATGCTGATGCGATTGCTAAAGTGCTTGAGGATCGTAAATCTGTTAGCAAATTGATATATAGTTTTCTTCTCATGCCTAACCCGTTTGATAAATTGGGATTAGATAAAATGATAAGGGAAAAAATAGTATCCGAAATCGACAAAGCGTTATCAAGGATCGATGGTTACGAAAATCTCCTTGATATTGTAAAAGTAGCAAAAAATGTAATTAATTATGCTTGTGGCGCACCAAACGCTCATTGTATGGTAACATATGTACACTGGATCAATTCTTTGTTCTGCGGCGGAGACGGCTGGAGAGAATACGACAGATTAGAATACAATGATAATCAACCTGAAAGAAATACATTCGATATTAAAAATCAGGAATTTGTAGCTAAACCTTCCGGACGTAAATTTCATCCCGGCTGTGGAAGCTATATCTCACCAAAGTGCTTTGTGGATGCTGGTTTAAGAAAAATTGTATTCCCTGAGAATATGAATATACAGATAGGAGAAGAAGCATTTTTTGGCTCTAAGCTTTATGAAGTTGATCTTCCCGATAATATCAAGAGAATAGGCAAGACTGCATTTGGCTGTTCCGCAGTAAATAAAGTTACTATCGGTGACGCAGAGTATTACGGTAAAGGGATGTTTGAGGACTGTGGAAGCTTGAAAGAACTTTCACTCGAAAAGGCTGATTTAACTCCAAATTTAGATGATGATAATGCAGCTAAGTGTCCTGTTGATCTTCTGCGTATATATAGCGTAGATATGTATAGATATGATACAGAAAAACGTGTTGAAAAGATAACTATAAGGACCGGAACTTCAATACCTTCTGAAGCGTTTGCGTCTATGGGCAATCTTCGTAATGTTGAATTGCCTGACACAATTAAAACTATTGGCAACAGTGCTTTCAGCTACTGTTCAAGTCTGAGCGAATTTGAATTACCGAAATCTATTGAATATATCGGCGACAAGGCTTTCTATTATTGCCAGCGCCTTCCTGATATTTCTTTTGGAAATAATCTGAAACACATCGGCGACAGTGCGTTTACAGACTGCTCTTCTCTTACTGATGTAACACTGCCGGATCATATGGATTACATCGGGGCAAGCGCTTTCTACAATTGCAGTGATCTTATAAGTGCAAAGATCGGAACTGTTGATTGGATAGGCAGAAGTGTATTTAAGGGTTGCAACGCATTGAAAAATTTGACTCTTGCTGATACTCATCTTACGCCCAAGAGTATTAAGGAAGACGATTATCATGCAGATGTTCCCGGAGATCTGCTGTTTGGAAGAGATAATAATGGCGATTATACTTCAACGGAGAGCCTTGAAACTATAACTATTACCCATGATACCGATATTGCTCCTGAATCGTTCGCTAATCTTCATGCAAAGAAGATCAACCTTCCAAAAGAAACTAAAACTATCGGCGAAGATGCTTTTTCAGGCAGTGACCTTCAGAAACTGAACTGGGATAAGCTCACAAGTCTTGAAGTTATCGGAGACAGGGCGTTTTCAGATTGTATGTCAATTAACGAAGAAATAATCCTTCCGGAAAGCGTTAATCAGATAGGAGAAGCTTCATTCAGTAATTGCCGTAATCTCCCTGCGATAGTTTTAGGAACGAATCTTAGAACAATTGGAGGCTGCGCATTTCAATATGTGCCTATAAAGAAAATAACTGTTCCCGAATCTGTAACAAGTATCGGAAGATGCGCTTTCGTATGCGGAGACCTTGAAGATATCTATATTATGAATCCTGACTGTGATATCTATGATGATGAATTAACTATCTCTAAAAACTATTATAGTAATACCAGCGGAACAATATATGGCTATGATAACTCAACTGCTCAGGCTTACGCTGAGAAATATAAAAAGAACTTCGTATCATTAGGTTCACAGCCAACGACTGAAACTGAGAAGCCTACATCCGGAAGTACTGAAAACACGACATCAACTCTCAAATTGGCAGAAGGCGATGCTAACGGGGACAACAGTATTGATATGTCAGATGTCGTTATTGTAATGCAGGCTTGCCTGAATCCAAAGAAATACGGTGTAAATGGTACAAGTCCTGACCGCATAACTCCCGAAGGCGAAATAGCCGGAGATGTTGACGGTAATAAAGGGCTCTCCGCTAATGATGCACTTCTTATTCAGAAATTTGCCCTGAAGCTTATTGATACATTATGATCATGCTGTATTGTAATTAGATTTTGGGAATCGAGGAAAAAAATGAA
>ONAI01000095.1 GCA_900315755.1 uncultured Ruminococcus sp. | reverse complement strand
GCAGTGACCTTAATTCTTTTATAATTTCCAAGTAATCAAGCCATACCAGCTGTGATGATAGCCATTTTGTAAACTTCATCAGCTGTACAGCCTCTTGAGAGATCGTTGATAGGAGCATTAAGTCCCTGAAGGATAGGACCGTAAGCCTCAAAGCAGCCGAGTCTCTGTGCGATCTTATAGCCGATATTACCAGCCTCGATGAGCGGGAAGATGAATGTATTTGCCTGACCTGCAACCTTTGAGTCAGGGCACTTTGTCTTTGCAACTTCAGCTGAAACTGCTGCATCGAACTGGAACTCGCCGTCGATAACGAGGTCAGGATCAAGCTGACGTGCTTCAATAACCGCATCGTGGCTGAGCTGTACTGTACCGCCCTTACCTGAGCCGTATGTTGAGAAGCTGAGAACTGCTACCTTTGGATCAATACCGAAGAAATCAGCTGTTCTTGCAGTCTCAACAGCAACCTCTGCAAGCTGTCTTGCAGCTGAGAGCACAACATTGCCGTCTTTATCAAGTCTGTCTGAATAGCTGAGGTTGATAGCGCAGTCGCCCATTGCTATCTTCTCTTCCTTACCGTCCTTTTCTCTGAAAAGGATAAATGAAGAACTTACAAGGTTTGAGCCCTTCTTTGTCTTGATGATCTGGAGAGCTGGTCTTACAGTATCAGCTGTTGAATATGTTGCACCTCCGAGAAGAGCATCTGCCTTTCCTGCCTTTACGAGCATTGTTCCGAAGTAGTTAGACTTCTGAAGGAATGAGCGGCACTCATCCTCTGTCATCTTGCCCTTTCTGAGCTCAAACATCTGTGAAACAAGTGTTTCCATCTCAGGATATGTTGCAGGATCGAGTATCTCAGCGCCTTCGATATTGAAACCGCCTGCTGATGCTGCGGACTTTACTTCATCTACATTTCCGCAGAGGATAACTCCCATAAGACCTTCCTTGAGGAGTCTGTCAGCAGCTGAAAGTATACGGTTATCGCTGCCCTCAGTGAAAACGATAGTCTTTTTACTTGATTTCAGATTAGCTATAAGCTTGTCAAACATTCCCATGTGTTTAACCTCCAAAAAAATATATTATGTTATTATTATATCACACGATGTTACTGTTTTCAATACCCTGTTTGATTTTTCTTTCAAAATCTGGATTTTCAGGGTTCTCTTTGATATTTTTTATTCAAATAAGAGTAAATGCTGTCTGTATGGTCAGGGTTGCTGATATAGCTGCAATAACCGAGAACCGTGGATGCATCGACGTTGGTATATCTGCCGTCGCAGTTAACATCGGCTGCAATAAGCTGTCCCTCAGACAAGCCGGTCTCCTTGTTGTTAGCAAGCTTCGAGCAGGCTGTCAATATCTTTGAAGCATCAGTAACATTCCAGCGCTCATTATTGTCGATGTCTCCGAGTTCACGGTCAGAAACCGCAAATTTTACTCCCTTTGCAGTATTCTTGTTATATTTGAATTCACGGAAAGACGAATCTATTTGAGGAGTCTGGAGAACACCATATGTGAACAGATCCGTAGTTTTGCCTGTCAGCGGATCAATATCGCCGGAAAATACGAAATCTACACTATGAACGCCTATCTCAACATCCTTTGCAATATCAATATCAAACTCTGCAAGGCATACAGGTGATTCAAGATCATTCGCACGTCCAAGCGGCTGTGTAGTCGTTCCGCCTCTGTAATACGAAGCAGAGCAGAAGTTTGTATTCTCGATATTATATACATTGTCTGCAAAGTCACTCGGCTCAGTGTACTGAGTAAAAGGTGAACCGTAACCTGCCTCCATCGGATCTTTAAGATCAGACAGAGTTATGTACTTATCCTGAGTATTCCATCTTGTAAAAATACCGCCAGTCTGAGCAGTTACATCCTTGTAGTTGACATTTGCACTGTATTTTATTGTATCGGTATTTATTTTGTTCTTATTGATATAGCCATAATTCGATGTAATTGTCCAATAGCCGTTGTAAGAACTGAGTTTCATTGAAAGTGACGGCACGTATTTTGCAATGTCAACAGCAGATGAAGTCATTGCAGGAACAGAAGCAGCTACAATTGCAGAAGCGGATAGTATTGATACTAATTTCTTCATTTTTTCTCCTCTTTCATTATTAATTATGAAAAGATAACTTTCTTTCCTATCGCCTATTATTCTAACATATCCAAAGACTAAAAGTCAAGTATCATTTTTATGCATATCTATAAATTTTATTCACAATAAGCAAAATATGGCAATAAATTTGCAATGAAATATCTTGACAATTCTTCACTAATATGTTAAAATAACTTCTATAAGCAGCAAAAATGTCCTGTAATGGAGGAATTGAAATGAAAACTGAAGTTATTAACGAAAGCATGAAAACAAGGCGCATAAACCGCGCTGTCGCTATTTCTGCTGATCTGTTCCTTAAACGAGGTATCGACAATGTCAAAATGACTGATATTGCAGATGTCAGCGGTGTGGGTGTTGCTACCCTTTATCGCTATTTTGGTACTAAGACCGGTATCACAATAGCTGCAATGACTCACCTTTGGAATGAACTCAACAATATGTTCAGCGGCATATTTGAATCAGAAGTTTTCAGAAAACAGACCGGTCTGAAGCAGCTTACAGACCTTATGCGTATGTATATCGTTCTTTATGAGGCTCATAAAGACTTCATGAAGCTCCTCGGTGAGTTTGACCTCATTATGCTCCGTGATAACGTTCCTAAGGATGAACTTGTTGACTATGAGCGCTCTATCATCAACTTCTATGAGGTCTACGAGTCTGCCTGCAAAGTTGGTATCGCAGACGGTACTATACGTGATGACATCGACTTAAAACTCGTTTATCTCACCTACGGTCACTCGATGATGGAACTCGGCAAGAAACTCATCCGCGGTGAGATACTCCCTTCCGATAACTTCTCAGAGGGCAGTTCAGAGCTCTCTATGCTTATCGAAATGGCTGCATCATACATCAGTAAAAAGTGATCTCAAATCTTAATTGATAGCTTTATACCGCCGTTTCAAAACGTATTATCATTATCACACTTTTGGACTAAAATATCAAAGCACCCACGTTACATAATGCAACGTGGGTGCTTGTTTTTATATTCACTAAACTTGCAGAATAAGCATCAGTACATCCTACTGAGCCGCTTATATCACTTCATGCCGTACTTCTTAAGAAGGCTTTCGATCTTCTCGTGAGGATCAATGATCTTTCCGATAGACACATCGTGATTGATAGCCTCTATGAAATATGCGATATACTTTGAAACATCTACCTCATGGAACCACGGTCTGCTGAGGAGTTCAGGTGTTCTGTAAGTAAGGTTTGTACCGAATACGCCGTCGATTATGCCGTCCTTATAAGCCTTGTCAAACTTATCCAGACCATTAGTGAAAATAGCATATGTAGCGTAAGCAAAGATCCTTCCAGCCTTTTTCTCCTTAAGTGCATATGCAAGGTCGAGCATAGATTCGCCGGATGAGATAATATCATCAGAAACGAAGATGTCCTTGCCCTCAACAGGATTTCCGAGGTATTCATGTGCAACGATAGGATTGCGTCCATTGACGATTGTTGAATAGTCACGGCGCTTGTAGAACATTCCCATTTCAACGCCAAGAACAGAAGCATAGTACATATTTCTGTTGAGTGCACCCTCGTCAGGACTTACTACCATAAAGTTTTCCTTATTGAAGTTGATGTCCTTGATGTCCTTGAGCATTGCCTTGAGCACCTGATATGTAGGCATTACATTATCAAATCCCATAAGCGGAACTGCGTTCTGAACGCGAGGATCGTGAGCGTCAAATGTTACGATATTAGATACGCCCATTGCCTCAAGCTCCTGAAGTGCACAAGCACAGTCAAGTGACTCACGGTAGCTTCTTCTGTGCTGTCTGCCGCCATAGAGAATAGGCATTATTACAGTTATACGGTGTGCCTTGCCGCTTGCTGCCTGAATGATCCTCTTCAGATCCTGGAAATGATCGTCAGGAGACATTGCATTCTGCATACCGAAATAATCATACTTTATATTATAATTTCCGACATCAACGATGATGAAGAGATCCTTTCCGCGGATAGTAGACTTGATAAGTCCCTTACCATCGCCGGATGAAAATCTCGGGCACTCGCTCTCCAGCAGGAACGTATCAACATTGATACCGCCCTTGCCAGCCCAGTCAACGAGATAGCTGTCGATCTTGTCACCGAGTTCGGTAACGCTGTTCATAGCAATGATTCCGATGGGGGCAACATTAGAGCTGCTGCCGAATAAAATTTCACTTGAAGCTGTCATAAGCATTTTCACCGCGCTGTCAGAGCAGCTGCGGTACTCCTTTCAGAATTTTAGTTACTTCCGCATCCGGCGGACGCATGATTTGGATCGGACTTCGTTCACTTGCAGAAATTGTCGATATACCTGTCAATATCGCTGGCGATAATCTCCTTTGCAACATCTGCGTGATCAATCTCATTAACTGCTGTCGTTTTATTTTCAAGTTCCTTATAAACTGTAAAGAAATGAGTCATCTCATCGAAAACGTGTTTCGGCAACTGCTCAATATCCATATAGACATTATAGTTCGGATCATCGAACGGAATGGCAATGATCTTGTCATCGCGGTGTCCGTTATCGAGCATTCTGATAACGCCGATAGGATAGCA
>ONAI01000022.1 GCA_900315755.1 uncultured Ruminococcus sp. | reverse complement strand
AAAATAGCAGAAGGCACTGTTCTGACAAGAAATACTGTTTCAGAAATCATAAAAGGCCTGCGAATAGATAAGTTTGCAATGTTCAAGAATAACCCTGAAGAGTTCATAGCAAAGATGATTCGTCTTATATGTGAGCAAAAAGCAACGATGATTGTAGATCATATAAGCTATAATCAAATTGATGGTGAATATGATTCAAACATATTTACAGTTGACAAAAGCAGTCAGAGTTTTGATAAAGCTTTCAAGGCTCAAAAGCACGTTCAGGACTATGTGTTTACCGACGGAATAGCTGAGAAGAGTGTTGAACGCAGATTCGCTGAGAATCTTGATTCAGCTGCAGAAGTATGTGTATATGCTAAGCTTCCGAAGGGATTTAATATTCCCACTCCTTTAGGTCATTATTCTCCGGATTGGGCGATAGCTTTTAATGAAGGAACGGTAAAGCATATCTATTTTATCGCTGAAACGAAGGGATCGATGTCTAGTATGGACCTCAGACCGATTGAAAAGGCGAAAATTGACTGTGCGAAAGTGTTATTTAATAAGATAAACACGAATGAAATCCAATATGGTGTCGTAAAAGACTATCATGAATTATTCAATATGATTAATAGATGATTTTAGCAAGTAATTATATTATATACTTATGCCGCCCTTCATGGGCGGTTTCCTTTTACTATCTTTAATTTTCTAAACAGATGTGCTATAACCAAAAATGACCGCTCATATGGGCGGTTAAACTATTCTATCAGGTCAATGTATGGAATGAAAGGGGAATAATTTCTGCTATTCGCCTATATTACGTCTAATATTGCCGTATGGAATAACGTATGGAATAGGTCTGAAAAACGCCTATTTTACGTGCGTTTTATTTCAAGTTGATGAAAGCAACTTCAAAGTCATAACAAAAAGAAGAATGGCTGAATCACGCTATTTTACGCGATACAGCCATTCTTCTCTTTAACCATTATGGCGGACAGAGAGGGATTCGAACCCTCGATACGCTATTAACGTATACACGAGTTCCAGTCGTGCGCCTTAGACCAGCTCAGCCATCTGTCCAAATAATGGTGCGAGTAATGGGACTTGAACCCATACGTCTCTCGACACACGCCCCTCAAACGTGCCTGTCTGCCTATTCCAGCACACTCGCAAAGTACTTAAATATTATACACCAAAAGAAAGCAGAAGTCAAGTATCCGAAAATTATTTTTATATTATAACAATATTTTGCCTTTTTTATCACAAAATAAAGTACAAATTTCGACGATAATTGTTGATAAAGCAATCGAGTTTTAATATTATTGCAATATTTGACGCTACACAACATATTTTTTCTAAAAATCACTTGATTTTTATTAAGTTTTGTTGTAATATATAAGTGTGGTGATAATCACAAATAATTTTAAAAGAAAGGCACAACCAATGACAGAAAAAATCGTAAAAGTACTCATCGGCGATGATTCGCTCGAAATCGGAGTAAAACTCGCATCACATCTCAACAGCACAGGCATCTATGCAATCGCCATCAGAAAAGACATGGACATCCTTCTTGATGCGATCGTCCGCCACAGTCCGGACATATTTATCTCTGATCTAACTCTGCAATCTTCGGACGCTTTCGCACTAATGGGTAAGCTTAAGGAATTGAAAATTTCACCACCAAAATTCATTTTGTACACAAACATCTGCAACAATTTCATCAAAAGGCAAATAATTCAAAACGGTGCAGCATACTGTTTCACTTTGCCTTTAGATTTTGAAAAAGTTACAAAAGCAGTACACAATCTCATAGCGCAGACCAAATGTCCACCCGATGAAGACATCGAAGTCGCCGTAACAAGCATACTGCACAAGCTCGGCATCCCAGCCCACATAAAAGGCTATCACTATCTTCGTACAGCAGTGATCAATTCTCTTTCAGATCACAGTTTGCTCGATTGCATTACCAAAAGGCTTTATCCATCGGTTGCCGAAACATACAATACTACGCCTTCCAGAGTTGAACGCTCTATAAGACACGCGATCGAATGCTGCTGGCAGCGCGGAAGCTGTGAAAATCTGTACAAATTCTTCGGTTATGATCCTGCACAGTACACCGGAAAGCCAACAAACTCAGAATTGATCTCACTTATTTCCGACAAACTCAGGCTAAAGTATAAACTATAATGTACATATAAGCGGTCTTTAAGGGGAGCTTCCTCTGGCGGAATCGTGGCAAAAATTACCGAGCCCATACTTTCGAGCTCGGTAACCCACTTTTTCCGCTAAGGGTAGCTGTCTGAACGAAGGCCGCTTTTTTATTTCCAAACCTTTGACGTATTTATAAGATACATCCCACATTATGAATGATACCACATATCTTCAAATACGTCAATATATCCGACACTTTTAATTTTCAAAAGCTCTTTACAAACCGCCTCTTTTCTGCTATAATTAAAATGATATATTATGCAAAGGCATAGAAAAGAGGTATAGCTTTGGCTAACGAAAAGATAAGAAATTTCTGTATTATTGCACATATAGACCACGGTAAGTCCACACTTGCCGACCGTATTCTTGAAAAAACCGAGACTGTCGCCATCCGCGATATGGAAGACCAGCTTCTCGATAATATGGACATCGAACGTGAGCGCGGAATCACTATCAAAGCCCGTGCGGTACGTCTTAAATACACCGCTCAGGACGGCGAGGACTACATCTTCAACCTCATCGACACCCCCGGTCACGTTGACTTTAATTACGAGGTCTCACGTTCACTTGCCGCCTGCGAAGGAGCTATACTCGTTGTAGACGCTTCACAGGGAATTGAGGCTCAGACTCTCGCTAACACATACCTCGCTATCGAACATGACCTCGAAGTCGTACCGGTCGTAAACAAGATAGACCTTCCGTCCGCTGAACCGGAAAGAGTATGTGCAGAGGTCGAGAACGTTATCGGCATCCCGGCTATGGACGCTCCGCGTATTTCCGCAAAAATGGGTACAAACATCGAGGAAGTCCTCGAACGTATCGTTACCGACATCCCTGCTCCTAAGGGTGATCCGGAAAAGCCTCTGAAAGCACTGATTTTCGACAGCTACTACGACTCCTACAAAGGCGTTATTATATATGTAAGAATAAAGGAAGGAACGGTCAAGGTCGGCGACAATATCCGTCTTATGGCAACAGGCTCTGTATTCACAGTTGTTGAAGCAGGCTTCATGGATGCTACTTCCTTAGTCAACAACGGCTCTCTCGAAGCCGGCGAAGTCGGCTATATCGCCGCTTCTATCAAAAGCATCGGAGACACTCGGGTCGGTGATACAGTCACCAATGATGAATACCCATGCGATGAGCCTCTCCCCGGCTACCGTAAGGTAAATCCTATGGTATTCTCAGGTATTTATCCTGCCGACGGCGCTAAGTACGGCGATCTCCGCGATGCTCTTGAAAAGCTTCAGCTCAATGACGCTCCCCTTTCATTCGAGCCGGAAACATCTATCGCACTCGGTTTCGGATTCCGCTGCGGATTCCTCGGACTTCTCCACATGGAGATAATACAGGAGCGTCTCGAACGCGAGTACAATCTTGACCTTATCACTACTGCTCCGTCAGTTATATACAAGGTAACTCTTACCAACGGCGAAGTGCAGTACATCGATAACCCTACCAACTATCCCGATCCTGCACTCATACAGACAGCCGAAGAGCCTATGGTAAAGGCAAGCATCCTCGCTCCTTCAGATTATGTCGGAAATATTATGGAGCTCTGTCAGGACCGCCGCGGCATATTCAAGGACATGAAATACCTTGATGACACAAGAGTTGAACTTCACTATGAACTTCCGCTCAACGAAATAGTATATGACTTCTTCGACGTGCTGAAATCGCGCACCAAAGGATATGCTTCTTTCGACTACGAAATGCTCGGCTACACTCCTTCAAAGCTGGTAAAGCTCGATATACTTCTCAACGGAGACGTTGTTGACGCTCTTTCATTTATCATCCACACTGAAAAGGCTTACAGCAGAGCGCGTAAAATTGCTGAAAAACTCAAGGAGAACATTCCGCGCCAGATGTTTGAAGTTCCGATACAGGCTGCTATCGGCGGAAAGATAATTGCCCGCGAGACCGTAAAGGCAATGCGTAAGGACGTACTCGCAAAATGCTATGGCGGCGATATAACACGTAAAAAGAAACTCCTCGAAAAGCAGAAAGAGGGTAAAAAACGTATGCGCCAGTTAGGTACTGTCGAAGTTCCGCAGGAAGCATTCATGAGCGTACTCAAACTGGATAGCTGACAGGGGGGAAACCTATGTTCAATTATTGTGTGATCTTCTTTCTCATGGGGATACTTGCAGTTTCATTGATAACTGTTATCGCAGAAATAATGACCGAAAGGAACTCTTCCGCAGATCGGTTCTTCCGTGCTATACGCATAAGGCTGCGCGAATTCTCGGTGTTCAGCTTCATTGTGACATCTGCAATACTGCTCATATTCGGGCTTGCTGTCGGTGATGACTGCTTCCGCGGTATATGGGCAGCAATAGCACTTCTGCTGCTCATACTGATAGTGCTTCACCCGAAGGAAGTCCTGTATTTCCCTAAAAAACGACATAAAGCAGTTCTTCTCAGAAAGCTTTCACCTGCACCAGTATCAAATGAGTGCAAAGAAACTCCGTTAGCTTCTGAAATGCAAAAGAAAGGATAATATCATGAGTATCTATACCTGTCCGTGCTGCGGCAAAAAAGGCTTCAATCCGCTGACAAAAGGTCTTGCGGGCAAAATGAATTCAAAAGGAAAGCGCTGCAAGCACTGCGGCAAACGCTGCGTGAACGGCAAAGGCGCTACAATTTTCAATGCTGTTTTCAGCCTGTTTATTTTCGCCTGCTTTGTTGTACTTTTCCTCATCTCTCAAAACTACGATTTTCTCGCAAGACGTGAGTTCCCACTTATGCTGCTTCTGCTTCTGCTTGAAATAATAGTACCTCGTCTTGTAAATGCGTTCTGCTTCAAGATGACCGAGTCGATACGTCTCGATTACTGATGAAAACACTCGGTATTTATTTCCATGTGCCTTTCTGCGGAAAGAAGTGTCCATATTGTGACTTCTATTCGACTGCTTACAGCCGGACATCCGCTGAGGCATATGTTGAAGCTGTCATCAGGAATATACAGCATTTTTCAGACCGTGCCGCTAATGTTGACACGGTCTATTTTGGCGGCGGAACTCCTTCCCTGCTGACCGCTGAACACATCAGCAGGATACTTGATTCAGCAGCCGGATATTTCACTATCAACTCCGATGCCGAGATCACTCTCGAAGCCAATCCCAACACACTGACACCGGAAAAACTTCTCGCGCTGAGACATTCCGGAGTAAACCGCCTTTCGATCGGTGTTCAGTCCATGCTCAATGAAGAACTCGCCGTACTCGGACGTTCTCACAGCGCAGACCGCGCTATGCGCGCCGTAATAAACGCAGCAGATGCCGGCTTCGGAAATATTTCCTGCGATCTTATGATAGCGCTGCCGGAACAAACTCCGGAAAAGCTTACACAATCAATAGAACGTCTTACCGCTCTGCCGATACAGCATATTTCAGCTTACATCCTCAAAATTGAGGACGGTACGCCATTCGCTCAAAACGGAGTTGATAAGTCTCTGCCTGATGACGAAATGACCGCAGCTCTTTACCTTCATACAGTAAAGATGCTTGATGAACGCGGCTTCATGCAGTATGAAGTCTCAAATTTTGCCAAGGAAGGCTTCCGCAGCCGTCACAACTGCCGCTACTGGGAATGTAAGGACTACCTCGGAATCGGTCCGGCAGCACACTCATGCTGGAAAGGCAAACGCACGGCTGTCCCTGACGATCTCGGCTCATTTATCAACTCAGACTTCCAGCAGAGCATAGTCACTGACGATTCACCATGCAGTTTCGAGGAACAGGCAATGCTTCGTCTTCGTCTCACAGACGGACTTGATCTGCGGAGCTTTCCTCAGCAGCGTCCGGACGTTGAAAAGCGTATACCGCCCCTCGAAAAAGCCGGATATATCCGCTTTGACGGCAATGTGGTCTCACTGACGCCGAAAGGCTTCCTCATCTCTAATTCCGTCATAGAATGGCTGGTGTTCTGAATCATTCCAACAACTCCCTGCGTATCTGCGCGAGGAGTTTTTTTTCGCGCCGCGAGACCTGCACCTGTGTCATTCCAAGAGCCTGTGCGGTCTTTGACTGCGTGAGTTCATGAAAATACCGCAATTCAAGCAAAACACGGTCTTTTTCATCCAGCCTTGACATTATCTGCCTCAGTGCAAGAGTGTCCACAATGCCCTCGTCCGGAGCTTCGGACGGTATATCTATCTGTGAATCATCCTCGCCCGATGTCAGCGAAAGTACAGGCTGACTTACACACAGCGCCTCGGAGACATCTGATTCATTCTCTCCGGAAATAGCACATAATTCTGAAACCGTCGGATCTCTGCCCTCACGCTGGCAGAATTCTTCACATATGTCCCTGATACGCAGCGAGAGTTCTTTAAGGCTGCGGCTCACCCTGATACTTCCGCCGTCGCGGAAAAGCCGCTTGATCTCGCCGAGTATGACAGGCACCGCATATGTTGAAAACTTCACTCCCCTGCCGCAGTCAAAGGCTTTCACAGCTTTGAGAAGTCCGATACATCCGGCAGAGTAAAGGTCATCATACTCTATGCCGCGTCCGCGGAATTTATTAGCACAGAGATGCACAAGTCCGAGATTTTCCTCAGCAGAAGGCGCTTTGACTTCAGTCCCCATGTACCGCTAACCTCTTACGCATGATGACCGTTGTTCCCTTGCCTTTTGAACTCTTTACGCTGAGTTTATCCATAAAGGACTGCATCACTGAGAATCCGAGCCCGGAACGTTCTTCCTCGGGAGCGGTCGTAAACAGAGGCGTCATCGCCTGTTCTATATCCGGGATACCGCATCCCTTGTCTCTGATCTTTATGTATATCTCACGTCCTCGCAGCAGTTTTACCGTAAGCTCAATATTTCCGGTAGTTCCGCGGTAAGCGTGTACTACGGCATTCGTTACCGCTTCTGAAACGGCTGTCCTTATATCTGACAGTTCCTCGACAGTCGGATCTGCCTGTATCAGAAACGACGAAACAACCGCCCTCGCCGCACTTTCATTCACCGAAAGCGACGGCATTGTAAATCTTATCGTATTTATGACTTCCATTATTATTTTCTCCTGTTCACGTTATCTTTACTATGCGTTCAACTCCGGCAAGCTTCAGAACACGGCGTATATAGGGCTGAGTGTTCATTATCTCAAGACTTCCGCCGCATTCCTTCATTAGCTTGCTTCTGCCCATTATCAGACCTATACCTGAGCTATCCATAAATGTGATACCGCCGAAATCAATAGCAAGTTCCCTCGGCTGAACGCTTACAATGTAGTGATCGAGTTCGGTCCTTAGACTTTTTGCGTTATGATGATCAATTTCACCTTTAAGTCTGGCAATAGCCTTTCCGTTTTCAGTTTTGATGTCTACTTTCATAGAGTCACCTCCATTCCTGCTATGAAACGATTATATCACAAGCAAAACGCGAAAACAGTCGTTTCATGGAAGCGGAACTGAAAATTCTCAATTCTGTTACAATTTGCGTTAAACCTTGAATTCACAGACTGTTGATGATATAATATTCTGTGAACATAATGGCTGACTGCGTATTAAACAGTCCCATTACATTACAAATTTTCAATACTGCTATAAGGAGAGATCATGGCTAAACAATTCTGGAAAGGCAGCGCGCTTCTTGCACCTGTACCTGCCGCACTTGTGACCTGCGGCACTATCGAAACTCCTAACGTCCTCACCATAGGCTGGACAGGCATAGTCTGCACCCGTCCGCCTATGACTTATATATCAGTGCGTCCAGAGAGATATTCCCACGATATTATCGCTGATTCCGGTGAATTCGTTATCAACCTCACCACATCGGCTATGTGCCGTGAAACCGACCTATGCGGCGTAAAAAGCGGAAAAGATACCGATAAATTCAAACTCTGCGGATTTCATACCGCTCCGGCACAAAAGATAGCCGCACCTGTTATCGAAGAGTGTCCCGTAAATCTCGAATGCCGCGTCACAGAGTCAAAACCGCTCGGCTCACACACCATGTTTCTCGCCGAAATAATCGGTATCAACGTTGACGAACGCTTCATCGACAGCAAGGGTAAGCTGAATCTCCAGCAATGCGGTCTGATGGCATACGCTCACGGAGAATACTTCGCTCTCGGAAGAAAACTCGGTGATTTCGGATTCTCAGTACGTAAAAAGAAGAAACGCCATCCGGAAAACAGAATTAAGAAGTGATGTCCTGAATATAACGGCGCAGCTCCTTCTCGTCGGCGAAATCTATGCCTTTTCTCAGTTCTTCCCTGTCTAACTCAGGCATCAGCGATACATCCGCATGAATGTATTTCAAAGGAGTATCGCTCCCTCTGCGATACACTGCTATACGCCCGTTCTGTTCAATCACCTTATATGCAGGCTGCGGCTCGCTGATCTCTGCTGCCGCTGCTTTTTCTTCTCTGCGTCTCTGACCGTTTGAATCCCCGAGTGTACATATAACTATGAATCCGGATATGCTCATAGCCGCAAACAGTGTCATGAATATCCTGTTTTTTACTGATTTTTTCATTATTACCGCCGCCTTGTTGCTTAATTTGTTGTATTTATCATCCCCCGTTTTCCCTATATTATACAAATTGACGTTTTTTTGCGAAAACGCTTAACATCAGTACGCAAATATGGTATAATGTTATTTGTATGATTGTCTAAAAATATCAGAAAGGAGTTATCGCCGTTCAGCTCCGAACGACTTCTTAGATACGATGAACGATAATAATTTTAACATCCCCCAGCAGCCTAACCGTACAGGCAGACCGCCGCAGTCGCCTAACGAACGTATGCGTTATCCGCAACGTCCGGATATGCGTAATCAGGGAATGCCGCAGCGTATGGGACAGTACTCTCCGCCGCGTCAGGCTCAGCCTAAAAAGCCGAAGAAAAAAACAAGCAGGGGCATGAAAATATTCAAAAAACTGATGACTATCATTGCCACTACGCTTCTCTCGCTTTTCCTCGTAATGATAATCACCGGCACTATCGTTGCCACTGCACTTACTGTATACGTCCTCGATTTCATGGACGATTCCACAAGCATAACTCTTCAGGAGCTTGAATCCGGAAGCGATACCTACTTTTACAGTACAGAGTTAGATGAAAACGGCAACGAAAAATTAACCGTTATACACCGTATCAAAACCGATGTTCAACGTATTCCGGTTTCTATTGATAAAATACCGCAGCACGTCCGCGATGCATTCGTCTATACCGAGGACGAGCGTTTCTATACGCATGACGGTGTTGACTATAAGCGTACCTTCTCTGCTTTCGTGAATATGTTCCTGCATATCTACGATACAGAACAGGGTGGTTCGACTATAACGCAGCAGCTTATCAAAAACCTCACAGGTGATGATGAGCATTCTCCTCAGCGTAAGATACGTGAGATATTCAGTGCCATGCAGCTTGAGAAGTCCTACTCTAAGGACGAGATACTCGAAGAATACCTCAACTACATCGGCTTCGGCGGCGCTGTAAACGGTATCCAGCTTGCTTCTACCCAGTATTTCGGCAAAGATGTATCCGAGCTTACTACTCCCGAAGCAGCGGTACTTGCTGCTATCCCGAAGAGCCCTGAGGAATATGGTCCTTTCACAGAATATGTGAACAAATACGGCGAACAGGTGAGCGGAAGAGACGTTAACCGTGAACGTCAGAAATACGTTCTCCTTAAGCTCTATCAGAACGGCGCTATTACCTACGATCAGTACCAGGAATACAGAAACTCTCCTATCGTTTATGCCGATTCGGACGAGTTCAAGGCTGCACATCCTGAGATCAACGCTCAGGACCTCATTGATGAGAACAAGGTATATTCATGGGAAGTTGACGCTATCTACCATGAACTCTTCAGATTTATGAAAAAGGAATACAATATAGATGAAGACGAAGCCCTCAAGCGTATCAATAAGGGCGGCTACAAGGTATATACTACTATCGACCATAATATGCAGGACTATGTTACAAACAAGTTCCTCGACCTCAACAACATCGTTGATTCAAACGCTGTTACAAGATTCGTAGACCTCGACGGTGACGGTACTGCTGAGGAATACAAGCCTCATCTTGCCTTCGTTGCACTCAACTACGACGGTACAGTACGTGCTATCGTCGGTCAGTGGGGCGAAAAGAAGCACTCACTTGTTACAAACTATGCCGATCACGATAAGCGTCCGGTAGGTTCTACTATCAAGCCTATCTCCGGTTACGGATATTGTATCGAAAACGATCTCGTACACTGGGGCTCGATATTCACAGATAAGGCTATCATGAAAAACCCTGAGACCGGAAAGGACTGGCCTTACAACTACGACGGACCTCCGACCGGCGGCACACATCCTCTTTACTACTTCCTCCAGAACTCTGTAAATACTGTCTCTGCACAGCTCGTTGAAAAAGCTACTATCGAGAAAGACTACGAATTCATTACCAAAAACATGGGACTTGATCTCGATCCTGATCACGACCAGTCCTATTCACCACTTTCGATCGGTCAGCTTCACCGCGGTGTTACCCTCGAAAATCTTGTAAACGCTTACATTCCTTACGGTAATAACGGTATCTACAACGATGCTCACATCATAACACGTATTGAGGACGGTACAAACAAGATAATCTATGAGAATGATGGTAATCCGCGTAAAGCAGTAAGCGATGAGACTGCATGGATCATGAACCGTCTCATGAAGACCGTTGTCGACAGCGGTACAGGTACAGACGCAAAACTCAATAACAAGGTCGTAGTTGGTAAAACAGGTACTACCGAAAACTGGTGGGATCTTACATTCGTAGGTCTTACACGAGATTTCGTAAGCGGTATCACTATCGGTTACGATAAGAGTGCCGATAATCTCCAGCTTCCTGAGTATCTCTCTTCGACCAGAATATGGAAGAATATTATCGGTGAATACGCTGATACTAAGTTCCTTGATACTCCTAAAGACTTCGATCCGGTAAAGACCGTTATAGCTCAGCCGATGTGCTCATCATCAGGCATGATCGCAGGTCCCGGCTGTCCTCAGGGAATCATGGGCTACTGGAAATCTCAGAATCCACCATACTGTAACGGCGGACACTATGTCGCACCGGCAAACACCGGAAATGAAGGCGGCGAAGGCGGCGATGCCGGCAACGGCGGAGACGCTGGCAACGGCGGCGGTGATGCCGGTAACGGAGGCGGCGGTGACGCCGGAGGAAATGCCGGCGGCGGTGACGCCGGAGGAAATGCCGGCGGCGGTGATGCCGGAGGAAATGCCGGCGGCGGTGAATAAATAAAAAAACTGTCCACATAGTGTCATATCCTATGTGGACAGCTTTATAGAATAAGGTGATTTTTTGAACGGTAAAATGAGACTATGCTGTCCATGCCACTTTGGTCTGGAAAGCGTCTTGAAATATGAAATACAGAAGATCGGCGGAACTGACCTGAAGGTCAGCGACGGCAAGATCAGTTTTACAGGCGATGATAATGTCCTCGCAAGGGCTAATCTATGCCTCGCAACTGCCGAAAGAGTGTTCATCGAGCTTATAGAATTCAGAGCTACTACTTTTGAGGAACTCTTTCAGGGCGTTAAAGCTATTGAACTTGAACGCTATATCAATCCGGATAACGCTTTCCCTGTCAAGGGTTATTCACTGAATTCTGCTCTTCACAGCGTTCCTGACTGTCAGTCTATCGTAAAAAAGGCAGCTGTCGAAAGACTCAAAGCCAAGTATGGCATAAGCTGGTTCGAAGAAACCGGTGCTCCTATACAGATAAAATTCAGTATCCTCAAGGACGTTGTTACGATATATCTCGATACAAGCGGTGTTGGGCTGCACAAGCGCGGTTATAGAAGGAACTCCAACGCTGCACCTATCAAGGAAACTCTTGCGGCAGGTATAATCGACCTTGCAAGGGTACGTCCGGATACTGTTGTCTGTGATCCGTTCTGCGGAAGCGGTACTCTTCTGATCGAAGCTGCACTAAAGGCTTTGAAGATTGCTCCCGGTATCAACAGAAGATTTGCAGCTGAAAAATGGTCATGCTTCGATCCAAAGGTATGGCAGGAAGAACGCAAACGCGCCATTGACTGCGTTGACCGCAATGCAGAGTTCCACGCTATCGGTGCTGACATAGATGATGCAGCAGTTGCACTTGCACTTGATAATGCTCACAAAGCCGGTATCAAATCCCGTGTTACTATCGAACAGGCTGATATTGCTGATTTCCGTCAGCCTGAGGACTCCACAGTTATATGCAATCCGCCTTACGGTGAACGTCTGCTCGAACTGCGTGAAGCTGAAAACATATACCGTGTCATGGGACGTGTACTTGGTAAGGGCGGCTCGCGTCAGAGCTATATCATCTCCCCTCATGAGGAGTTTGAGAAATTCTTTGGTACAGAAGCCCGCAAACGCCGTAAACTCTACAATGGCATGATAAAATGCCAGCTATTCATGTACTTTTGATTATGGAAATTCTGATTCTGATAACAGGTATTATCCTGATAATACTTATGATAATGCTTCTGCTTAAAGGCAGCAGTAATAACAGCGAGGATGAGATCCGCAAGCTGCTCGAAGCTTCCAAGTATGAAAATACTGAGGCTCAGCGCAGACTGCGCGAGGAAGTTTCCGCTAACATCCAGATCAGCATGAAAAACCTCGGAGATATGCTCAGTTCGAGCCAGAGGTCTTCCGGCGAGAATGTTACCGAACAGCTTCGGCTGCTCGAAAACCGATTCAAAACTCTTGAGGCTTCAAACGAGCAGAAGCTTGAATCCATACGTTCAACGGTTACCCGTCATCTGATCGGTATACAGGATGAAAACTCAAAGAAGCTCGATGCAATACAGTCCGCGGTGAATGAAAAGCTCGAAAACAAGATGAATGAATCCTTCAAGCTTGTCAGTGAACGTCTGGAACAGGTATATAAAGGGCTCGGTGAGATGCAGACTATCGCTTCCGGTGTCGGCGATCTGAAAAAGGTACTTTCAAATGTCAAGAACCGCGGAATACTCGGTGAGATACAGCTCGGTGCTATCCTTGAAGACATCCTTGCACCGGAGCAGTACGAACGCGAAATAGCTACTATCCCAGGAAGTACGAACCGTGTTGAATTTGCAGTCCGTCTGCCAAACGGTGATAACGGCTGTATCTACCTGCCGATAGATTCAAAGTTTCCCGGAGATACTTACTCAGCTCTCCAGAATGCTTACGATTCCGGAGATGCCGAAGCAGTCGCTGAGGCAAAAAAACAGCTTTCGGCTGTTATAAAAAAATGTGCTAAGGACATAAGCGAAAAATACGTCCAGCCTCCTTATACCACTAATTTCGGAATAATGTTCCTGCCATTTGAGGGGCTTTATTCAGAGGTCGTAAACAGCGGCATGATAGAAACTCTCCAGCGTGACTACTGCATAAATGTAGCAGGTCCTTCAACTATGGCTGCTATGCTCAATTCCCTTCAAATGGGATTCCGTACACTTGCTATCCAGCAAAAAAGCAATCAGGTATGGGAGATCCTCGGCTCAGTCAAATCTGAGTTCCTTACATTCAGTAAGGCTCTTGAAGAGACGCAGAAACACATCAAGAAGGTCGATGACGATCTTGAAAAACTTGTCGGAGTACGCACACGCCAGATAAACAGAAAACTAAGTGCTATCGAGACCGTTGATCCTATCTCTGACAGCATTGAAACTTAAAACTCCAAAAGTTCCGCGATCCGGAACTTTTTATTTAGGTGTATCATGAACAGTAACATAAAACGTAAAATACTGCATATTTTCTTTCCGAACAGGTGTCCGGTGTGCGGAGAATTCATCGACGCTCTTTCTTCATTCTGTGATGTATGCAGCTCAAAAATACAGCCGTATACCGGCAGATTCAGCATCAAGGGCGCTTCCGGATGCACCGCCGCATTTGTCTATAACAAGGACATCTCCCCGGCAGTATTCCTGCTAAAAAACGGTATATGCGGCAATGCTGCCTATGCCCTCGGAGGTGCTCTCGCTTCAAAGCTTTATGAAGACGGTATCGCAGATAAGGTCGATGTGATAGTACCTGTTCCGCTCCATAAAGCTTCGCGCTCAAAACGCGGATATAACCAGACTGAGCTCATTGTAAAGGTAGTCGGTGAAAAGCTCGGCATCAGAATCGCTGCACACTGCGCTGTAAAGGTGAGAAAAACAAAGGAGCAAAAATTCCTTAACAGCTACCACCGACGTTTGAATCTGAAGGATGCATTCAGAATTGTCGATCCTGCACTTATCAAAGGCAAAAGAGTTCTTATCATCGACGATATTTCTACAACCGGAACTACCTTAACCGAGCTCACTTCCCTGCTTCTCAAAAACGGCGCTGAAGAGGTCTACTGTGCTGCTTGCTGTCATACTCCTGCGCCGGGAACTGAAATGTAAACTTCAGATAACATTTGCGTCAGGATTTGACATTTTCTTCATGTTGCGATATAATAAAAAGACAGCTTATTCAAGCTGCCAGGAGGTATTATAATGGAATCATTCAAAAACTATGAGATAATTGACGCTCATTCACATATTTTTCCGGAAAAGATCGCTGAAAATGCGACCGAGAATATCGGACATTTCTACGGTATCCCTATGAAAGGCTGCGGTATCAGTGAAAAGCTGATCGCAAGCGGTAAAAAGATCGGTGTATCCCGCTATCTTGTGTGCTCGACAGCAACTGCTCCGCACCAGATCAGTAGTATCAATGCTTTTATCCACGCCGAATGTGAGGCTCATAAGGAATTCTACGGATTCGGTACTACTCATGCTGACTCGGAGGATATTCCAGCAGATATTGAAAGCATCATTTCCTACGGTCTCCACGGCGTTAAACTGCACCCGGACTTTCAGAAATTCAACGCTGATTCTCCGGAAGCATTTAAAATATACGAAATCATTGAGGACAAACTCCCTCTGCTTATCCACTGCGGCGATAATCGTTATGATTTCTCTGATCCGCAGCGCATTGCTAATATACATAAAAACTTCCCGAAACTCAAAATACTCGCTGCACACCTCGGCGGCTACCAGCGCTGGGATGACGCAGTTGAACTTCTGAGCGGAGATGATACGCTCAAATTCGATTTCAGCAGTTCTCTTCCGTTCATGTCGCCTGAAAAAGCTGCCGGTATCATAAGAAAATACGGCGTTGAAAACTGCTTTTTCGGTTCTGACTTCCCTATGTGGAATCATACAGATTCTCTTAATGCGTTCTTTAAACTCGGCTTCAATGAACGCGAAAATCAGATGCTTCTTGCTGATAACTTCAAAAACTATCTTGGTCTTTAACAGATAACGCCGCACAGGGATCTCCCGGTGCGGCGCTTGTTTTATAATCTGCTGCGAAAATCTTCGTAAGTGAATGTCCTGAGCTGCAAAAACGTTCCGTCCGCTTTCATTAAGATTATCGCCGGAAGCGGCATACCGTTGAAAGTATTGTTCTTGACCATTGAATATATCGCCATATCTCCGAACACCAGCTTATCGCCGATATTAAGAGGTTCATCAAAGGAGTATTCCCCTATGACATCACCTGCAAGACAGGTCTGTGAACCGAGTCGATAGCTGTAACGCTTTTCCCCTTTCTCGCCTGAGCCTATAAGCGGCGGACGATACGGCATTTCCAGTACATCCGGCATATGACAAGCTGCGGACGTATCAAGTATCGCTATCGGCATATCATTTTCAGTAAGGTCGAGTACCTCTGTAACCAGATAGCCGGCATTCAGTGCGATCGCTTCACCGGGTTCGAGCCAGACTTCAAGCCCGTATTTCTCCTGCATACGGCGAATACAACGTTCAAGTCTTTGAATGTCGTAGTCATCCCGTGTTATGTGATGACCGCCCCCGAGGTTTATCCACTCCATATCTGCAAGTACATCGCCGAACTTTTCTTCAACAGCATCAAGTGTTTTTTCGAGGTCATCGGAATTCTGCTCACAGAGAGTATGGAAATGCAGTCCGGTAACACCTCTGAGATCATCGGGACGGAAATTTCTGCGTGTTATTCCGAGTCTCGAAGCAGGTGAACACGGATCATATATCTCGTGACCTTCCTGAGTTGAACACTCCGGATTGATACGCAGTCCTATCTTCTTTCCGGCTGCAAGCACACGGTCACGGTACTTGTCAAGCTGAGCAAAGGAGTTGAATATAATATGTCCGCAGTAGTTTATTATCTCGTCGATCTCACTCTCACGGTAAGCCGCTGAAAAAACGTGGTTTTCCCTGCCCATTTCCTCATAGCCAAGACGTGCTTCATAGAGTCCGCTGCAAGCTGTTCCGGCAAGATACTCCCCTATCATCGGATACAGATGATAGCACGAAAATGCTTTCTGTGCAAGCAGTATCTTTGCACCAGTACGTTCCTGAACTCCGCGAAGTATCTCAAGATTACCGCGCAGCCTCTCCTCGTCTATTACATAACACGGCGTCGGAAGTGATCTCAGTTTTTCAAGCTTTTCTGTCATCAGACGAATCTCACCGCTGTACCATACGCTACGACCTCAGCCGCAGACTGTGCAACTTCAGATGATGAGAAACGGAAACCTACAACAGCATCTGCGCCAAGCTGTGAAGCCTGATCTGCCATTCTCTGCTTTGCGATCTTACGAGCCTCGTTCATCATTTCCGTATAGCCTTTGAGTTCTCCGCCAACGAGGTTTTTGAGTCCAGCCATAAAGTCTCTTCCGACATTTTTGGTCTGAACTGTTGCACCTTCTACTATGCCGAGGATTTCTAAATTCTTTCCGTAGATGTTATCAGTTGTTGTAATGATCATTTTAATTCACCATTCCTTATTAATAAGATTATATTAGTCAACAAGCACCGGATCGTGATCCTCTTCCCATGGAAGTCCCCATTTATTGAGAGCATCCATAAACGGATCCGGATCAAATTCCTCGATGTTGTAAACCCCTGCTTTTTTCCATGTTCCGGTCATAATCATCATTGCGCCGATCATTGCCGGTACGCCGGTAGTATAAGAAATTGCCTGTGATCCGACTTCCTTGTAGCACTCCTGATGATCGCATATATTGTAGAGGTAGTAGTTCTTATCCTTGCCATCCTTTTTGCCGCGGAAGATACAGCCGATATTTGTCTTGCCGACTGTTCTCGGACCAAGTGAAGCAGGATCAGGAAGTACAGCCTTCAGGAACTGAAGAGGTACTATCTCCCTGCCCTCATACATAATAGGCTCGATAGAAGTCATACCTACGTTTTCGAGGCACTTGAGGTGTGTGAGATAGCTCTGTCCGAAAGTCATAAAGAAGCGGATACGCTTGATGCCTTTGATATTGAGTGCAAGCGATTCAAGCTCTTCGTGGTGGAGGAGGTACATATCCTTCTCACCGACTCCCTTGAAATTGTATACACGCTTGATCTCCATAGGCTCTGTCTCTATCCATTTGCCGTCCTCGATATAGCTTCCCTTTGCGGAAACCTCACGAATATTGATCTCAGGATTGAAATTAGTTGCGAACGGATAGCCATGATCGCCGCCGTTGCAGTCGAGAATGTCGATGTAGTTGATCTCATCGAACTCATGCTTCATAGCGTAAGCTGAGAATACGCCTGTAACGCCGGGATCAAATCCGCTTCCGAGGAGAGCTGTGATGCCTGCCTTCTCGAATCTTTCACGGTAAGCCCACTGCCACTTGTACTCAAACTTTGCTGTATCGAGCGGCTCATAGTTTGCAGTATCCACATAGTGAGTCTTTGTAGCGAGACAAGCGTCCATGATAGTGAGATCCTGATAAGGGAGCGCAAGATTGAGAACAACGTCCGGCTTGTAGCTGTTGATAAGTGCTACAAGTTCGTCAACGTTATCAGCGTTCACCTGAGCAGTCTCAATGACTGTCTTTGTAGTTGACTGAAGCTTCTCCTTCAGCGCATCGCACTTTGACTTTGTACGGCTTGCGATCATTATGCCCTCAAACACTTCACTGTTCTGACAGCACTTGTGGATAGCAACGGAAGCTACTCCGCCGCAGCCGATTATCATACATTTTCCCATTGTAATATACCTCCTCATAATTCATAAGCGTCTTTCAGCGCATATCCTTTATACTTGAGCCTGAATTAAAAGCTCATATTTTATTTTTCGTATCTGTTGTATTCCTCAACACTGCTGATGTAATCCTCGTCCGGATTACTGTTATTATCTCTATAATAGCCTCTGTACGGGCTCGGCTCCTGATTACTGACATAAATGATTTCTTCATTACTGTTCGCATTTTTCTTGTATTTTATGCGGGCAATTATCATTGGTATAAGAAGTCCGAGAGCAGCAATAACGCCTCCGATTATCTTAAAAACCATTGAAATGATCTTCAATGTATTGTCCGCCGGAACATAAAATCTCTTTGGATCATCCGGATCAATATACATTTCAACTTCTTCGCCTACATCGAATTTTGCCGGATACGAACCTGTATCGCTCTTTACATTGTACTCCTTACCCAGATATGAATAGTAATACACCGGATAAAGTGCGTTGCTATCGCTGCCGCCGGGTTCGTTATCCAGAACAGTAGCCGTAAGTTTATAAGTACAGTGTTTTTCACGATTCTTCTGAACTAACTCCGCAATAATTCCAACTCCGAAGAATATTGCTCCGAAAAATATGATACCTGCGGAAATTATTGCGAGCAGTCTGCTATACTTCAACTTCATAACTCATGACATTGCCAGAAGCATTTCTCTTATAACCTTGCAGGCAACTGCTGTTGAAACTCCGCTCTGATCGTATACCGGACTAAGCTCGTTCACATCGCAGCCCACGATATTCAGCTGACTGCAAACCAGTGTTACAGCCTTTCGCAGTTCATCAAATGTAACTCCGCCGGCTTCAGGAGTACCTGTTCCGGGGAATATCGAAGGATCGAGAACATCAAGGTCAACTGTAAGATAAACGTTCTTGCCGTTCAGCTTTTCAACGGTCTCTTCAAGCCCCTCAAAGCTGAATTTTTGCATTTCAGTATGCTCCTTTGCGAAGAGGAATTCTTCGCGGTCGCCGCTTCTGATACCGAACTGGAATATATGACCATCGTCAACGAGTTCCCAGCAGCGTCTGAGGACACAGGCGTGTGAAAGCTGCTGCCCGAGGTAGTCATCACGCAGATCGGCATGAGCATCGAAGTGGATAATGTAAAGATCGCTGTAACGCTCCTTGACTGCCATGACAGAACCGAGAGTTACAAGATGTTCACCGCCAATCATGAAAGGTATCTTTCCGTCGGTGAGTATCATGTCCGAACGCATAGCAATGTCAGCGACTGCACGACTCGTGCTTCCGAACGGTAGATCAATGTCTCCGCTGTCAAAATAGCAGTAATCGAGCATATCCTTGTCCTGATACGGACTGTAAGTTTCAATGCCGAAGCTTTCGTTTCTTATCGCTGCCGGTGCAAATCTTGTTCCGGGGCGAAAGCTTGTAGTACCATCGAAACCCGCTCCGAAAAGTACTATCTTTGATTCTTCGTATTCACTGTCGCAGGCAATGAATGTCTGTATATTCTTATTCAACATCTTTGAGAAGCTCCTCTACATAATTCGGAAGTGCAAATGCTCCCACATGAAGGCGCGGATTATAGTATCTGGTCTTTAAACCGAGCATACTCCACTTTGTAGCGTTGTAATCGTTAGTCGGGTGGTATTTCTTTGAAGCAAAGCCGAACAGCCAGTGACCTGAAGGATATGTCGGGATATGTGCCTGATATACCTTGCTTATCGGGAAGCTTTCCACGATACGCTTGTGTGAACGCTGCATTGCCGCTGCATCCTCTGCGTAAAACGGACTTTCATGCTGATTGACCATGATACCGTCTTCATGGAGCGCATTGAAGCAGCTTCCATAAAACTCCTTAGTGAAAAGCCCCTCACCCGGACCGAACGGATCGGTCGAATCAACGATTATGACATCATACTTATCTGTACATCTGCGGATGAACTTGACCCCGTCCTCGTAGTAAACGTGAACCCTCGGATCGTCAAAGCGGCAGGCAGTAGTAGGAAGATACTGCTTGCTGACCTCAACTACAAGTTCGTCTATTTCAACGAGATCAATATTCTCAACTGTACTGTAACGTGTAAGTTCTCTTACAACACCGCCGTCTCCCGCGCCGATAACGAGTATATTACGCGGATCCGGATGCACTGCCATTGGCACATGAGTTATCATTTCATGATAAATGAACTCATCTTTTTCTGTAAGCATCATATATCCATCAAGCGTAAGAAAGCGTCCGAACTCCTTAGAATCGAAAACATCTATCCGCTGAAATTCGCTCGAACCGCTGTAAAGCTGGTGATCCACCTTTATCGAAAACTTAACATTCGGAGTATGACGCTCTGTAAACCAAAGTTCCATTATCTGCCTCCATATACATTGAATTTATTATCGGATAAATCTGCTTGGATGATTATTCGCTGCTGCCTTCACGATCAGGTCCTGCGCCTTTCATAGCGATCTTAAGATAAACAGGCGTAAGCACGAAAGCTAACATGAATCCAAGCACAAGACCTATTGCGAGTGATCTCAAAAGTGCCGGCACATATGGCATAGCCTCATCGTGTTTCTTAGCCATCATGTACGCAAACGATACCATCGCAACAGTCATGACCGGAGTAAATATAAGATCTGCAACAAGACTCTCAATACATCTTGCACCAAGACTGTGTTCTTCAAGCCCTAATCTGCCGCTTGCGCCCTTTCCGAGCTTGCCGATCGGTACAATAAAGCCGATTATCAGGCATATCACAACGCTGACAAGAAAACTTGTAACAAATGCCGGAACTTTAAAATTTCCGGATGTTATATTTCCGATAAGAGACATACAAAAACTAAGAGTGATGCCCATAAGCATACTCATTTTTCTTCCAACTTTTTTCATATCCATAAAAGATACCTCCTTGTAATATTGTCCCTTAACCCTGATATATCATTATGCAAGAACGTTAAGACGTTCTATGTTTATATCCTCTGTACCGGTCATCTGACATCCTTTCTCTTTGGCATATTTAATATACTCGATTATCTCAGGAGTTATCAGTTCTCCTGGCGCAAGTATCGGGATACCCGGCGGATAGCACATTACAAATTCCGTGCATACATTTCCTGCTGCTTCTTCAAGAGGAAGCGACCTCTTCTGTGCATAGAAAGCCTTTCTCGGAGGCTCAGCAACTATCGGATTTATATATTCCTGCGTAAGCATTCCTGAACCGCTCCTGCCGAATCTTCTCTTTATCTCGGACATAGCACTGATAAGACGTTCGATGTCGCGTTTTCTGTCGCCGACAGAAACATATGCAAGAATGTTGCCTATGTCGCCGAATTCTATCTGTATATCGTACTCGTCCCTGAGGAGATCATACACCTCAATACCGGCGAGTCCGATAGGAAGAGTGTACACCGAGAGCTTAGACACATCAAAATCAAAAACGCTGTCGCCATTTATAAGCTCGCTTGAAAAAGCATAGTAACCGCCGATAGAATTTATCTCATCACGCGCATACTGTGCCATTTCTACTGTTTTTGCAAATATTTCCCTGCCGCTGAGAGCAAGTCTCTTACGAGAAATATCAAGACTTGAAAGCAGCAGATATGAGGCGCTCGTGGTCTGTGTAAGGTTGACTATCTGTCTCATATAATCGGAATTGATCTTCTTTCCCATGAGAAGGAACGAACTCTGCGTAAGGCTTCCGCCTGACTTATGCATACTCGCGGAGGCTATATCCGCACCGGCAGCCATAGCCGACATCGGAAAGCCCTCACCGAAATAAAAATGCGTACCATGAGCCTCATCCGCAAGAACGAGCATACCGTACGAATGAGCAAGCTCGGTTATTCTTTTCAGGTCTGAACAAACGCCGTAATAGGTCGGGTTATTGACCATAATAGCCTTTGCATCGGGATTCTCACGAATAGCCTTCTCGACCTGTGCCACTGACATTCCAAGTGCGATACCCAGCTGATGATTAACGTCCGGATCGACGTAAACAGGCACAGCACCTGTAAGTATCAGTGCATTGATAGCACTTCTGTGGACATTCCTCGGCATTATGATCTTGTCGCCCTCCTTGCAGGTATACATTATCATACTCTGCACTGCTGAGGTCGTACCTCCGACCATGAAGAACACATTCTCAGCCCCGAAAGCCTGTGCTGCGAGCTCTTCCGCATCCTTTATCACTGATACAGGATGACACAGATTATCGAGCGGCTTCATAGAATTCACATCAACATTCATACAGTCTTCACCGAGAAACTCAGTAAGTTCCATATTACCGCGTCCCCGCTTATGTCCGGGAACATCGAACGGCACTACTCTCATACGCCTGAAGCGTCTCAGAGCTTCGTAGATAGGCGCATCAACCTGTGAAAGAGCCATTTCCGTAAACATTCCTTCCGCTGAAAATTTCTATCATTTCCCTCTTCAGAGCCGTTGTTATCTCAAGACGGCGGCTTGGCGGAAGTTCATTGACATCCGTATTGAAGAGGTAATTCTGTAAATCAAGTTCCTTTATCAACATTTTTGTATGGAACATATTTGCCTGATACACGTTTATATCTACCGCATCATATTTAAGAAGTGTTGCATCGTCGATATAGTCCTGTATCGAGGTTATATCATGATCTATGAATAGTTTTTCACCATCGAGGTTTCGTGTGAATCCTCTTACACGGTAATCCATAGTAATAATATCGGAATCAAAGCTACCGATAAGGTAATCAAGTGCTGTAAGAGGTGTGATCTTTCCGCAGGTCGCAACGTCGATGTCAACGCGGAAAGTAGCTATACTTGTATCAGGATGGAACTCCGGATATGTGTGGACTGTTACATGACTTTTATCAAGATGAGCGATAGTTTCAGTCCCCCCTGCCGGTATCATAGTATCATCAGCTATGAGGAAAGTCGCAGAAGCTCCCTGCGGATCGTAGTCCTGACGCGACATACTCAGCACCTGTGCGCCTATCATCTCTGTAAGGTGAGTCATAATATCCGTAATACGCTCAGAATTATACTGTTCATCGACATATGCAATATATTCCTGCTGAGCCCTTGCTGTCTTGGCATAACAGACATCATATATATTAAAGCTCAGCGATTTTGTAAGATTATTGAAGCCGTAAAGCTTTAGCTTATTCTGCATAAAAACACCTCAAAAAAACACGTACAGGCTTTATCAGCCCATACGTGTCGTTTAATCATATGCCAACTGCACAGATATACCTCGGGTTTCAGAGTCTATATAAGCAAGATAATCACCTTTTACTACTCTTATTGACCTTTCACAAGCTGATAAAAACTTATAAAAACTTATCGGCATACAAACCGAATCAATAAGGCAACAGAAGTTGCCAGCTGACCATGTCAGCGGACTTGCTTTGAAACCGAAGCTTCTTTTGCAATTTATATAATTTTAGCATATTTACAGCGGAATGTCAATAGTTTGCCGGAAATTATTTTGTTTTCAGTTTTTTTCTGCGGCGCAGGTCTGCAATGCCGAATACGGAAAGCAGAATAATCACAGCAGCTATTCCGGCGAAGGTGACAAGTCTGCCTTCCTTTTTCAGAGGAGCGTTGTAAGTCATCTCGATAGTATGCTTTCCGGCTTTTATCGGAAATCCCATAAAAGCAAGATCTGTCCGGTAGTAATCCACTTTTTCGCCGTCAACGAGGAAAGTGAAATTCTTATCGTAAGGGATGGTGATATTGAACCAGCCGTCCTTACGTACATCTATGCTGCCCGAAAGAGTATCACCTATCGGATCTTCTGTTTCGATGATGAAAGCGTCCTTGTTTTCCATAGCACTGCGAAGTGCATCACCGTCCATTACAAAAGCCTCGAATCCGGAAATATTATAGATCCCGGCTGAGAATTCCATATCAAGTTCAGTTATCGGCTTATCGGATGAGATAACATATGAAAATACATAATTACCGTTGTTATATTTCCACTTAGGATCAGTCAGCTTGTTCTTGACTCCGTTTATCTTCATAATGATGTCCCTTTGTGCGGAGATCTTGCCGATACGGTTATCAGCGAACGCCGTTATCAAGAGGACTCCGTCATCAACAGGTTTATCAAGCTTGACCTTTGCTTTTATGATCTTCTTGCTGTTTATGGTGTATATACGTTTATCGTATTCTATTCCGTCATAGTCGGCAAGATCGGTGAAATCAATATCTAAGCTCCTTGTATGCTCATCGTTTTTTCCTTCGGCATCAAACTCTTTGGGAATGATTATATTGCTGAGTATAGCCTCCTGCTGCAATTCAAACTGAAGCTTGCGGTACCTATCAACTTTCATTACGTCACTTGTTGCAAATCCGAGAGGGAACGCATAATCATTCTTATATACAGAATATTCGCCGGACGAAGCTACCTTATGTTCACCGAAAAGTATCGGATCGTCCTTTACAAGTCTGTAACGGCATCCCATAAGTGTATCAAATATGATATTGAGCGGCTGTCGGTGAATGGCATTATTGCGGGATCCGACCTCGCTTCCGGATGAAAAGAAACGGAAATCACGGTAGCTCGGATTTGTAAGTGACGAATAAAGATTTGTTGTAAGGTAATCTGTACGGTACACCTTGTTCACAATGAGTTCAGAACCGGTATTTTCCGCGAAGCGGTAAATATCCGTGTCTGAATCAAGAGTTTCATCAACGATAGATTCAGCATCCTTGCTGTAAACATCATCAATAACGCTCTTCTTTACAAGAGTATCTGTGCAGTTAAGTGCAACACACACGATCATCGCAGCAGCTACCGCAAACATACTTATCACACTGCGGCGTTCCATTTTGTTACTAAGATACATAACGCCAAGAGTAGCGGCTGTATCTATCATTACAACGATCTTCTGCAACGAATTGTAATCTCCCTGCTTCAGTGACATTACAGAGATAACAGCAAAAAGTATCAGCGTAAACCTGACATCTGCCGTGTGTTCGATGAATTTGACCATGAACCTGCCGCACAATATAAGCAGAAGCGGCATGAATGGTATAAACGCTTTACCATCAATGTACATCGTACCATTGAACAGGTATATTATAACCGGGAAAATCACGCAGGCTGCCATAGTTCCGGCAAGAAACCTCTCAGACCTCGTACCGCGTCTCAGCAGCGATATTATAGATATCGGCGATATTACAGTAAGTCCGGCTGCATATGATGTATACAGCAGAACGCTGAGATTAAGGGTAGGCACTAAGAGTTCGAGCAGTGATATTTCAACTGATGTTGAAGCGCGTCCCGATATAATTGCCGCAAGCGCAGGCATCCAGAACCTTGCAGCGCATACGCCGCCAAGGAAGGCGAAAAGCACCTTTTTCCACAATGCCGCCATTACCTTCTTTATGCCTGATCTCTGATCCTCTTCAAGGCAGTTGAATACAATGTATATGCCTACGGTCACAAATACGCCAACGCTGTAAAAATAGCTTGAACACAAAACACAGTATGTAAGCAGAGTTATCATCAAAAGGCTCAGAACACTGTCCTTCCTCTTGACAATAAGAAGCAGTCCCATGAGGAAAGGGTAATAGTTCATGAACATTATGTGGCGGTGACTATGGAATATAAGAGGACCTGACAGAATAAACATAAGCGCCAGAACAAGCGTCATCGTCCCCGAAAAGTGACGCTTGAAAAAGTAGTAGCTCATAACAGCTGAAACAAGGACTTCAATTATACTTATCAGCTGGATATATGTCGCCATTGTCATCCAAGGCATGAAGTACGCAGGCAGGTAAAGCGGATTTGCTATCCCGTAATACGCAAAGTTGTATATATTCTGACCTGCTCCGAGCTGCATCGCAAAATCAGGTGACCAATCTCCTGTTTCAAGATAACGTGTCCGCAGATACTCAGGAATAGTAAAATGCTGATCGCTCCAGTCGATGTCAGACCCCCAGACGCATCCGCGGTTGACTATGAGCATATCTATCGCAAAAATTATCAGAAACGCCGAAAGTATAGCCATTATTGATACTATATCCGGATGTTTACCATACGCTGCTTTGATCCTTTTTATCATCAATTCTCTCCCTTTAAAGGATATAATCACTTGAGTTCAGCAATAGTAACGCCGTCCTCGCCCTCGCCAAAGAGTCCGAGACGGAATGTCTTTACCGACGGATGGGATTTCAGGCGGCGGTGTACTGCCTGTCTGAGAAGACCTGTTCCCTTTCCGTGGATTATAGTTATTGTAGAAATATTGGACATAACTGCCTGATCTATGAATGCATCAAGCTGATACACACCGTCATCACAGGCACAGCCGCGTATATCGAGCTCCATTTTTCCGCGTCGCTCAGCTGTTACGCCTATTTTGTTCATCTTCCGCTGAGGTTTTACAGGCTTGTTTGCATAGGTCACCTTTTCAGGTTCTTCAAGTCTGAGACGCGATATGCTCATCTTTGTCTTCATAACGCCCATCTGAACGTAAACAAAGTCGCTGCCGTCCGGATCTCCGGATATTATCCCCTTACGCTGGAGATCAACTACATAGACTGTATCGCCTCTGCGAAGCTTTCGCGGAAGAACATAGTCTGCATTAGGATCGCGCTTATCGACCGGATTTGCAGAGTCATACATCTTATTGAAGCTCTGCTTAGCCTTTGATTTCATGCCGGAAACATTCTGGCTGAAATCCTTCTTATCCTTTTCTTTGCGAAGCTTGTCAAGTTCGTCAAGCAGTTCGTTGGATTCGGCTTTAGTCTGCTCGATTATGGTCATAGCGCGAAGTCTTGCCTTTTCAAGTTCATCAGCCTTAACTCTTTCGATCTCCTCGCGTTCCTTTCTTACTGCCTCTTCATGCTCGGCAGTCTGCCTTCTGAGAACTGAGATCTCCTCTTTCTGACGTTCAAGTTCAAGACGCGCAGCCTCAAGCTTGCCGATAACATCCTCAAGACGAACATTTGAATCACTTACTCTCGCCTTCGCATCACTGATAATATCTGAAGGCATACCAAGACTTTCGGAAATAGCAAAAGCATTTGACTTTCCCGGTGAGCCCACGATAAGCCTGTAAGTCGGGCGAAGTGTCTCAATATCAAATTCACACGAAGCATTCTCAACATCAGGATCGTCTATCGCAAATACCTTCAGTTCCTGATAATGAGTTGTGACCATAAGCTTAGCGCCGTTTGTCATAAGACGGCGGATTATAGCAACAGCAAGTGCCGCACCCTCGACCGGATCAGTTCCTGAACCAAGCTCATCCAGCAAAACGAGGGAATTCTCATCAGCAGTTTCAAGTATCTCAATGACTTTATTGGTATGTGAAGAGAATGTTGAAAGATTCTGCTCGATACTCTGATTATCACCTATATCAGCAAGAATATGTTTGAATATGGATATACGGCTGCCATCTGCTGCCGGAATGAGAAGTCCGCACATAGTCATAGCGCTGAGAAGTCCGGCGGTTTTGAGTGCAACAGTCTTACCGCCCGTATTAGGACCTGTTATTATAAGCGTCTGGTATTCCTCGCCGAGCGAGAGGTCGATCGGCACTGCTTTTTTCTTATCAATAAGCGGATGACGTGCTTTTTTGAGATACATCCTTCCGTCATCTGTTATCTCAGGCAGAGAACAGTTGAGTTTCGCTGCGAGATTTGATTTTGCAAAGTACAGATTGAGTTCGGTACATATCTTGTAGTTTTCGCAGAGAATGTCGGCATAATCGCCGCAGTCAGCACAGAGCTCGCGGATTATGCGTTCGATCTCCTCCTGTTCCTTTCCCTCAAGGATACGTATATCGTTATTGGCTTCAACTATCGCCATTGGCTCGATAAAAATAGTCTGACCGGTCGCAGATGTGTCATGTATAAGACCGTTTACCTGTCCGCGGTACTCAGACTTTACCGGCAGTACAAATCTTCCGTCACGGATAGTAACATTGCTCTCCTGCAGATACTGCTGTGTAGTCTTATTTTTTATCATCTTGTCGAGAGTTTC
>ONAI01000090.1 GCA_900315755.1 uncultured Ruminococcus sp. | reverse complement strand
ACACGGATCCCGTCAGCATCATCGTTCACGAAGGCGAAAAAGAGGGCGAGATCATCATTGAAACTGATACAGGGTTGAGTATCGACCGTCGCAAGCGTACCGAACAGGCAGACTATAAGTCTATCAAGGAAAACGGCAGAGAGGTAATGTCACCGGAGAGCTTCCTGAAGCAGCTTTTCTCTCCACTCCAGCTCGATCCGGTAGCGTTCACCCTTATGACTACCAAGGAGAAGAACAGAGCGATTCTTGACCTTGTTGAGTTCGAATGGGATCTGAACTATATCAACGAAAAGTTCGGCGAGATTCCCTCCTGGGTTAACTACGATCAGAACATTCTCGAAGTTCTGAGTGATATGCAGTCCGAAAACGGAGAATGGTTCAAGGAACGTCAGAACGTGAACCGCGATATGAGGAATGAAGCCGCATTCATCGCGGATATCGCAAAGGATATCCCGGAGTACTATCAGGCTGATAAGTGGGAAGCCTACGACCTCGGTGCAGCATACAAGAAGCTTGAACAGATGAAGGAATTCAACAGTCGAATTGAGCGTGCGAAGCTTTTCCGCAGCAGCTATGATGCCAAGCTCAGGCAGCTGGAAGCCGACAAGATGATCGCCGTTACCTCGGAGGAAAAGGCGGTAGCAGCTGAGCGTGAGAGCCTGCTTTCCAACATTGAGAGAATGAAAGCGGAAATCAAAGCCGCTGAGGAAAAGATATCTGGCCTTGCAGGAAAGCTCGAAGACAAAAAGGCACTCGCTGAAAGCAAGTTTAATGAAGCCAAGACAAAGCTTGATGCAGATATGAGCGTCGCTGATGAATATCTCGATAAGCAGCCACTCGACTGCACTGAGCTTCAGGCAGAGATCAGTAACGCTGAGACAATGAAGCGACACCTGAATGAATATAATCGTATGAAGTCGATGCAGGAAAAGCTCGAAAGACTTCAGGAAGTATCCGCAGAGTATACCAAGAAGATAGAGCTTGCGAGAACTCTCCCCGGTACTATCCTCGAAAATGCACATATCCCGATCGAAGGACTTACAGTCAAGGACGGAATACCGCTTATCAACGGACTTCCTGTCTCGAACCTTTCTGAGGGTGAGCAGCTCAGCCTGTGCGTTGATGTTGCACTCTCTAAGCCGAACGGATTACAGATCATACTTATTGACGGCACTGAGAAGCTGACATCTGAGAACCGTGAAAAGCTGTACAGCAAGTGCAGGGAAAAGGGAGTGCAGTTCATCGCTACACGCACCACTGATGATACGGAAATGAAGGTGACTTATCTTGAATAAGCATACTCTCACATCAGAAAACTACTTCTCACCTGAAAATGAGTTGTTCTATATGGGCAGCTCACAGTTCAAGAACTTCCAGAAATGCGAGGCTGCCGCTCTTGCGGAGCTTCGCGGTGAGTATAAGCGTGAGGTCACGGATGCGCTGCTTGTCGGATCTTATGTGGACGCTCATTTCGAGGGCACACTTGATATATTCAAGGCACAGCATAAGGAAATATACAAGAAGGACGGCGAGCTGAAAGTCCAGTACAAGCAGGCTGAAAAGATGATCCAGAGAGCGGAACGCTCTGAGATGTTTATGCAGTATATGTCCGGCGACAAGCAGGTGATTATGACCGGCGAGATAGCCGGAGTACCGTTCAAGATCAAGATAGACAGCTATGTTACCGACAAGTGCATCGTTGATCTTAAGGCGATCAAGGACTTCCAGCTTATATGGAACGCTGAGAAAAAGCAGCGGCAGCACTTCATCAACTACTGGGGTTATGACTTGCAGGGTGCGATATACCGTGAGATAGTCCGGCAGAATACCGGGAAGGTGCTGCCATTCTACATAGCAGCTATCACAAAAGAAGCAGTGCCGGATCTTGATGTGCTCTGGGTGCCGGACGATGATCTTGACAGTGCCCTTGAAGTTGTGACAAGCCTCGCACCGAGATTTCAGAAGCTGAAAAACGGAGAGTTACAGCCTCAGCGCTGCGGTCACTGCGACTATTGCCGTTTCACAAAGGTATTGACTGCACCGAGGAACTACCACGAAGACTGCGAGGTGTATGAGGTTGAGTGCTGACGAGAAAAAGGACTTTATGAAGAAAGTAACGATCCTCATTGACACCAGGGAGCAGGTCAACGAGCATATCACACAGGTGCTCAGTCAGCTCGGTGTTATGTTCGCTACAAAGAAGCTCGACTACGGCGATTACAGCTTTACCGCCGAGGGTAAGGATTTCTCTCACAGCTGCGTGATTGAGCGCAAGGCAAAGATAGACGAGCTGTACGGCAACGTTACAGGCGATCGTGAACGAATCGAGAAGGAGCTCGACACCATAAGCCGGAACGCTGTGCAGTGCACGCTGCTACTTGAAGGCTGCAAGGGTTGGGAACACCTGAAAGAGTTCCAGATCTCAGAGACCGGAGCTGAGAAGCAGGGACGGAAAGTTCGCAATATCGGCGCTACGGTTTACAGCACATTGCAGTCGTGGCGCTGCGGCAACCGTTATCGGTTCGATGTGGAATTCATCTGGGAACGTGAAAAGTCAGCGCTGAAAATGCTCGAATTATTCTACTGGTTCTGGCATAACTACAAGGCTCAGACCGCTCCGCGTAAGTGATATGGGCAAGAAAATCCAGTACGATCAGGCGCTGAAAATGGCGAGTATCGCTCCGTGCGATTCGATATTCGCCAAGGACAACCCTTACGGATATAAGATCAATGTCAATCATCCGAAGATACTTCCGCTGTATCAGCGCTTCAAAGATAAAGTCGGAGAGCGTATACTTTCCGATCAGCAGCGGCGGCATTTTGAATTAATTATATTTGAACTTATAGAAAGGAGGAAACGCAATGAATAAAGTTGTTTTAGTCGGCAGGCTTACGGCTGATCCTGAGCTGAGGCAGACTCAGAGCGGAATAGCTTCCTGCCAGTTTACGGTAGCAGTCGACAGGCGTTTTGCCGATAAGAACACCGGCGAGCGTCAGGCAGACTTCATCCGCTGTCAGGCGTGGCGTCAGACCGCTGAGTTTGTAAGCAAGTATTTCAGCAAGGGCAAGATGATCGCCCTTGAAGGCAGTCTCAGAACAGGCAGCTATACCGACAGGAACCACTCGGATGTTACCCACTATACAACGGATGTATTTGTGGATGCTGTCGAGTTCTGCGGTGGCAAGAATGATTCAGGCAGTGGAAATACGCAGAATACGCAGTCAGCTGCACCTGCTCCGCAGCAGCCACAGAACAATCCTGATATGTCCTACGGCTCACTATCTGATTTTGAAGAGATTCTAAATGACGGCGAAGTGCCGTTCTAACAGTTTTGGAGGTAAAAAAATGGTTGAAACAAAAAGCATACTCGAAATGGCGCAGGGCGCTATTATGGAACAGGTCAACGTTGAGGTCGGCAAGATCGTTGATAATATCCTCGACGTTAATACCGAAGCTAAGAAAAAGCGCACGCTGACGCTCACGGTAGACTTCGTTCCAAGCAGTGATCGTACTCAGGTTGCTATCAATGCAACCGCAAAGAGCAAGCTGCTGCCGAATAATGCGGTGCAGACTACTATCTATGTCGGTGCCGATTCAAGCACCGGCGAAATACAGTCGGTAGAAATGGTGCCGCAGGTGCCGGGACAGCAGAGCTTTGACGGGACGATACAGGAAGAACCCAAAATACTTAAAATCGCAGGAGGAATGTAATTATGGATAGAACAGCTATTGAAAAGATCGTGGAGCTCGGCGCTCCGAATTATCATGAGGAAAACGGATATAAATACACAGACAAGAAACTTAATGTCATTGAATGCCCGAGAGTGTCTGAACTTACATTCCATACGCTTGACGGACTTATATATGCGCTCAAAGCAGAGTATAAAAACTTCAACGGTCCGCTCCTTATCGACGTAAATGACGAAGAATCAGTAACGGTATACTCAGCGATACAAACCACCGATCGTAAACGTGAGATCCCTTACAGGGTCAGTGCAGAGCTTATAGAGATTCCTTTCAATCGTAAGCTTGACTATGAGACGATGATGATAACGCTCAAATCAAAGTTCATTCAGACTTCACAGCTCCTGGAACTCGTTCAGCTTCTCGGCACTATCACAGAGGAGAACAGTGCGATGCTCGCAGACGACGGCTTCACGCAAACAGTAGTTGTTCGCAAGGGTATAGCAATGAAGGATAACAAGGTGGTGAATCCTATTGTTAGGCTCAAGCCCTATCGTACATTCAATGAGGTCGACCAGCCTGAGAGTGAGTTCCTTGTGCGTCTTTCCGAGGGCGGATACGTCGCGCTCTATGAGGCTGACGGCGGCGCATGGACGCTTCAGGCACGCAGGAATGTCGCTGATTATCTCAAAGAGAACCTTGCTGATCTTATTGAATCCGGCGATGTAATTGTAGTAGAATAATATTTTTCTCTAAAGGGTGGCTCAGTCCGCCTGGAGGATAATACAAGGAAGTGATTTAATGGCACGCCCAAAAAAAGCGGGGCTTGATTACTTCCCTTTTGATGTAGATTTTTTCTCGGATAAGAAGATAAAGCGACTCCGCGCTTCATACGGCAGTGACGGAGTCGCAGTCTACATATATATGCTCTGTGAGATCTATCGCAGCGGATACTATGTAGAATACGATGACGACCTTATCCTTGATATTTCAGATGAACTGAATATCACAACGAACGCTATAACGCAGATATTGAACCACTTGTTCAGTCGGTCACTGCTTGTCGTGATAGAAAGCAAACTTGCTGTTCCGGTCAAGATCATAACTGCTGCATCAGTCCAGCGAAGATTTCAGGCGGCCAAGAAAGGTGGCAAGCGTGAAGTCGATGTAGCTGCCGAGTTCTGGGTTTTGAAAAACGAAGAGACCGAGAGCTTTATTAAAGTGCGTCCTGTTAGCGGTTATTCTCAGAAAAATGATAATTATTCCGGGAATAACTCTTATAATTCCGAGAAAAAGTGCACAAAGGAAAGTAAAGTAAAGGAAAGTAAAGTAAAGGAGAGGAAAGTAGAGGAAACAGCTTCGCCTGACGGCTCAGCTTCCACGCCCTCTCCCTCTCTCGATCAGATTATCTATGATTACGGAAAGGAAAACACAGATAAGTATGTACAGAAGGTCAGAAAGTGGTACGCAGGCAAAGGCAAGCCTATATCAGACCTTGAGGTCACAGTCCGGAAATGGCTGGAGCAGGACGGAGTTGAAAAAATAGATCACAGCATTGACAAGTATAATTGCATTATTAATAAATTTTGAAAGGAGCAGGACTATGAGTAGTATCGAGAATATAGCAGCCGAATGGGCATCAGAACAAGCAAGGTCTGAGGCGGAGACTTTCGAGCAGGCTATGAGCAGAATAATTCCGGCAGAGTTCAAAGTCAATGACGAGATTGAGCAGGCATTCAGAGCCGGGCTTACAGCACGCAAGAGATGTGACGATCTGCGGATAGAGCAGATTGCTACACACTACGGCTTTACAAGTCAGGCGGATATGCTCTGTGAAGAGTCGGCAGAGTATATGGTAGCTCTCAATAAGCTGAGACGCGGCGATCCGAACGCTTATGAGAACATCAAGGAAGAGGTCACAGATGTGCTGATAGTAGCACGTCAGCTGAGGTATCTCTTAGGCTATGAGGAAATTGACCGAATC
>ONAI01000054.1 GCA_900315755.1 uncultured Ruminococcus sp. | reverse complement strand
CGCTTCAAAAGTCGTCCCGATTGATAAGTTGTCCGTTGTCATTACGCTGATACTGGCGTTTGTTTTTCTGCATGAAGAATTTACTTTTAAGTCAGTGATGGGGTGTATCCTGATTGGAGCCGGAACGTTGCTGATGGTTCTGTGATACAAATTCTGATTTATAATAACAGCCGGAAAGCTAACAACTTTCCGGTTTGTTTTTTTGCTCCCGCAAATGTGTCTGAAATCTTAATTCTGAGTCTGAATATTGCTTTTCGGGACTGGTTGTGGTATACTGTAGTCGCTGAAGCGGATTTCCGAAACAGGAGGTAAAAATGAAAGAAGTAACAGGAAATCTGCAAGTAAAAAATGGCAAGTACTATGTGCTTGTGAATCTGTACGACCGCAACGGCAAGCGTTCCATAAAGTGGGTAGCGCTGGGGCTGGACGCAAGAGGCAACAAGAAGGCTGCCAAGGCTCGTATGGCGGAGGTGCTGGAGGAGTATAACCGCAGTCAGAGGAAGCTGCTGAGGACTATCAGCAAGAAGAAAGCTCCCGAGAAGTTCATTCAGCAGCGAGAGCAGGTGCAGTATCAGACGCTGCCGGAGTTCCTCACGGACTGGATAAACCTGTCGTCAGGCAGGCTTCAGCCGTCCACGATAGACGGCTATATGAAAATGGTGAACGGCAGGATAACCGAGTTCTTCGGGAACAGCGGTATAACGATAGGTGACCTTGCAGGCGAAGACCTCAACGACTTCTATGCCTATCTTGAAGACTCCGGCTTGTCGGGAGCGTCAGCTTTGCGCTATCACGGACTTATCCACGCGGCATTCAGCTATGCGGTGAAGAAGGAGCTCCTCGACGATAATCCCTGCGACCACGCAGACCACCCGAAGAGGGAGCGCTACCGAGCCTCATTTTACAGTGAGGAAGAGCTGAGAGACCTGCTTATGGCGGCGAGGGAGAGTCCCATATACATTCCCATAATGCTTGCGGCTTACTACGGACTCAGGCGCAGCGAGGCTCTCGGACTGAAATGGAGCAACATCGACTTCCAGTCCAAGACCATTTCCATATCACATAAGGTCATTGAGGCTAACGTGGACGGCAAATATCAGGCAAAGGGCTTCGACAGAATGAAGAACCAGTCCAGCAACAGGACGCTTCCGCTCATTGAGGACGTCGAAAACGAACTACTTTACCACCGACAGCAGCAGTCCATGAATGCGGCAGTTCTCCGAGGTGCGTACTGCCATGATTGCGATGATTACGTCTGCACTGATGCCACAGGTCAGCTTATGCGTCCGAACTTCATATCGGTGCAGTTCGGAAAGCTGCTCAAGGACAACGGATTCCGACACATACGTTATCACGACCTGCGCCACACCTGTGCAAGCCTGCTCTTGAAAAACGGCATACCAATGAAGGCAATACAGGAGTGGCTGGGACACTCAACATTCGAAGTAACAGCCAACATTTATGCTCATCTGGACTACTCCAGCAAGGAGAGTTCGGCGGCAAAAATGGCACAGCTGCTTGCAATCAGCGAATAAAATAAGTCCTGCACAGAACTTTTGACAGTTCCGCACAGGACACACAAAATATCCAAGTGTTAGAAAAGTGTTAGAAATGAACAGCCGTTCATAAATGGCAAATGCCGTAAACGGCGAGTTTACGGCATTTTTTGGCAGGGGCAGAAGGACTTGAACCCTCGGCACGCGGTTTTGGAGACCGCTGCTCTACCAACTGAGCTATACCCCTAAGCGTATCACAACAATAAATATTATATCAGCAATTCAGAGAATTGTCAATACCCAAAATATATTTTTATATTTTAACAATATAACCATACTCAACTTTGAGAAGATTTTCCTAAAAATGAACGCATCGTATTGACATTGCCTTTAAAATATAGTATAATAATACGTAATGCTTTATGAATCAAGTAAAGGAGTGTATTTATATGACATCAAAAAAAATGTCCAGAGAAAGCTACGATAAGCTCGTTGCTGAACTTGATGACCTTAAGATCAATAAACGTAAAGAAGTTGCTGAAAGACTTAAAGTTGCACGTTCTTACGGTGACCTTTCAGAAAACGCTGAATACGATGAAGCTAAAAACGAACAGGCTATTCTTGAAGCCCAGATCAAGGAACTCCAGTTCACTATTGATAACGCTGAAATAGTTGAAGACTCCAACATTTCTGTTGATGAAGTCGGTATGAGTTCAAAGATCACTATCAAGCGTCTTGACACAGGCAAAGTTGAAACCTTCACTATCGTTGGCACTAACCATGCTAATGTAAGAGAAGGAAAAATTTCAGATGAGTCCCCTATCGGCAAAGCTGCTATGAAGAAAAAAGTCGGCGATATAATCATCGTTGAAGCACCTGCCGGTGAACTCAGATTTGAATTAGTTGAGATTTCTAAGTAATTTCCGAAAGGACGTAGTATAATGAGCGAAAATCAGGTAACCCCTTCTGCACAGTCTGAAGAACAGGTGCAGGACATCAATATTCTCAAGAAAGACCGTCTCGATAAACTAGCTGCTCTGCGTGAAAACGGCTATGATCCATATCAGGTAACAAAATATGATGTTACCGGAAGAGCTGCTCAGTTAAAAACTGAATACGAGTCTGCTGAGGCTAAGATAATCGCTGAATGCGGCGAGGATGAAGAAAAGAAAAATGCTGCACTCGAAGCACTTCATGTCAATACTGTCCGTATCGCTGGACGTATCATGAGCTGGAGGGACATGGGCAAGGCTAACTTCATAGATCTCCGCGACGCTACCGACCGTATACAGGTATACATCCGTTCTAACGATGTAGGCGCTGATGTTTTCAAGGAATTCAAAAAGAAATGGGACATCGGTGATATTATCGGCGTTGAGGGCTTCGTTTTCAGAACAAGAAAAGGCGAGATCTCAGTTCATGCTCACAAGATCGAGCTTCTCTCAAAGTCTCTGCTTCCTCTTCCGGAAAAATGGCACGGACTTAAAGATCAGGATATGAGATACCGTCAACGCTATGTTGATCTTATCGTTAATCCGGAGGTAAAGGACACCTTCGTCAAGAGAAGCCGTATCCTCAGTGAAGTTCGCAGATACCTTGATAATCTCGGATACCTTGAAGTTGATACACCAGTTCTCCACACTCTTGAGATCGGTGCTTCTGCACGTCCGTTCATTACTCATCATAATACCCTCGATATGGATATGTATCTCCGTATCGAAACAGAGCTCTACCTCAAGCGCCTTATCGTAGGCGGCTTTGAAAAGGTTTACGAGGTAGGACGTATTTTCAGAAACGAAGGTATGGACACTTCACACAACCCTGAATTCACTTCCGTTGAAATGTATCAGGCTTACACCGATTATATCGGCATGATGGATCTTATCGAAAATATGTACAGAACTATCGCTGAAAACGTTTGCGGTACTTCCAAGATCACATATCAGGGCATTGAGATCGACCTCGGCAAGCCGTGGGAACGTCTTACAATGATCGAAGCTGTTAAGAAATACGCCGGAGTTGACTACAACGACTGGGCAGACGATGCTGCTGCAAGAGCCTGCGCTAAGGAAAAAGGCGTTGAAGTTGATGAGGGCGATTCCGCAACCAAGGGACACGTTCTTATCGCTTTCTTTGATGCTTTCGTTGAAGAAAAGCTTATCCAGCCTACTATCATTTACGACTACCCTGTTGAGAATTCTCCGCTTGCAAAGAGAAAGCCGTCTGATCCTGCTTTCACAGAAAGATTTGAATACTTCATCTATTGCCGCGAAATGGGTAATGCATTCTCCGAGCTTAATGATCCTATTGATCAGAAGGAGCGTTTCGTAAAGCAGGTTGAAGCTAAACGCGCTCAGGGTGCTAATGCTGAAGTTGATGAGGACTTCATTACTGCTCTCGAATATGGTCTGCCACCTACGGGCGGTCTCGGATTCGGTCTCGACAGACTTGTTATGCTGCTTACTGACAGCGCTTCTATCCGCGATGTTCTCCTCTTCCCTACTATGAAGCCTATCCCTGCTAACAGCGGCAGACCTGCCAAGTCAGAAACAGAAGAATAATTTTTCAGGGCGAAGTTAGTCAGCTTCCCTTATCGGAAAAAGTGGGTTACCGAGCCTGATAGTATGGGCTCGGTAATTTTATGCCACGATTCCGGCAGAGGAGACTCCCCTTCTTCCGCCCTATATATTTTCGGAGGTCATATGAACAAAAACAAGGACGATCAGATACTGCCGGATCAGCCTGCCTCTGCTGAGAATAAGATTAACCCCAACGATGACGACAGGATAGACATTAACAAGAGCATTTTTCAGGTAAACCGTGAACTACGTGAAAAGCGTCAGCAGGAATTAGAGAAACAGCAGGAAATCATCAACCGCAAGATCGCTGAACGCCAGAAACGTAAGCTTGCGGCTCACGACAGACGTATACGTGAAGAAAAGCTCGAACTCCTCAGACTAAAACAGGGGCTCATTGAAGAAAGCGATACTATCCATGAGGTCAAAGAGGAAGAAATAAAAATGTCCTTTGGAAAAAAGGTCTCGAACTTCTTTTACCATAACAAATGGTGGCTCGGCATCGGTACTCTCTTCGCATTTATAACGGTATTTCTGGTTTACAGTCTCGTTACAAAGCCTTCACCGGATATGGTCATGCTCATAATCGCAAATAATGAGGAACTCGGTGAAATGAGCGAGGTCAAAGAATACGTTGAAAACTTCGTTGATGATTTCAACGATAACGGCAAAACAGAAGCTTCTATATACTATATCGGATATTCTGACAATGAATACAGGAATTATGCTACCGGCACCGACGGAAAACTTACCGCTCAGTTACAGTCTGCTGATTCGGTTATTGTTATTGGCAGCGATAAGCTTGATATGCTGATGAGTCCGGATCCGGCTTCTTCTTTCATCGACCTTTCTCAGATCTATCCGGATAATCCTCATGTCAAAGGATATAAGTTCATGCTCAGCGGCACTCCTTTTGCTGAACGTGTTAACATTGATCCGAAATACATTACCGACGATCTTTATATCGCCGTCAGAACTCCCGTTGATCTGCTCTATGCTTCCCACAAGGATATGGAAAAAACTCTCGAAAAGGACTGGGAAGTCTTTGAAAAAATAGTCGCCGACCTTTCACAGTAATATTAACGGCTGGAAGTTATTCTTCCAGCCGTTTTTCAACTATTACGATTATTGCCACAAGGACAAGATGTTACATATGCCATATTAATCCTCTGACATTTACTGCATATTCACGCATTCCCCTGCAAAACCTGCTGCTCACGTTTCTGTGCATTAGCAAGATACTTTGCTTCTATGCTCTCAAACTCATACGCCTCAATTTCGTGAGTTTTCATCTTGTATTCCGCCTTCTGTATCTCTCTCTTCTCATCATCTGTAAGAAGCTTATACAACGACTCTTTGCTGTTATCTTCCTGATCATTTCGCTTTCCAGAGCAAACACAGGTAGTAACGTAATTGGCATTTACTCTTCCGCAGTTTGAACATCTCCACATATTTCCTGATGCTACTTGTTTCATTTCATCATTCATTCTGTCATCCCTAAGCCTATGTTCCAGACTGAATCTTTCCGCCGAATTTTCGTATTTTGATGTTTTGCTCTCACCTGATGTTGAAGAATGACCGTGGCTTGAAACTGAATTCATTGTTTTTTCCTGAACATACATAGTTATAATAGCAACTATCCCAGATGTGATCATTGCAATAACTGAATAGTTTATCGGAGACATATACAGGATCAAAAAGCCGACAACCGAACCAACTAAGTTTCCTATCCATATATAGAATCCCCAATTGAACAGATGATACGCTATTCTTGAGCCAATATCAGCGAATGTACAAACGCCAAGTAACAATAAAAATATATAGTCTTCCAACATAAATAACACCCCTTAAATATAAAAAAGCGCACTGCCCCCATAAAGCACAATGCACTAAAAATACTATTATTCTGCGAGATCACATAGCTATACCGCCTATATGTATGTCTGTAAATTATAGCAGACTGCGGCATAATGTCAACCCCTTTTCTAATACTTTACAATGAAATAATATCATATTTGCGATTATTTGTCAAGCAACTTAATATTTATTTTCTATTAGCTCTGCACTTATGTTTTAGTATCACAAGTGCAGAGACCGCAGCTGCCTTAGCTACATTCTTTGCTATCGCCTTTTTGTCATATCTCGTTCTGACATCCGGAGCATCAACAGCTTTATCGAGTGTTCCTGCACCGGCAGTCTTAACTGTTCCAAAGCCAAATGAAAACTTTCCGCTATTCTTTTCATACTCCACTATTCAGCCCTCCCTGACAGGTTCTGCGATCAGGAACTTTATCTTCTTTCCCTCTTCTGTGAACATTTTTTCGTGCTCTGTTACGAAATTCTCATACGTCGATTCCGCATGAAGATCATGTGTGCTGTAAATTATCTTATAGCCCGCCTCGGCAAAATACTCGAATGACTCCTCAAAAAGCTCGTCGTCATCGGTCTTGAACCAAAGCTGTCCTTTGAGGAATTTTTTATAGTTCACAAGCTGGCGCGTATGCGTCAGACGGCGCTTCTTATGCTTTTTCTTAGGCCACGGATTGCAGAAGTTTATATAAATACGATCCGCACGATCATTCTCGTCCCATGCAAGTTCAAGGCGCTCGATGTTCTGTATAGCGATACGAACATTGTCCGGCGAAGTCCCCTTTTCTTCGTATGCTGCTTCGAGTTTTCTCTTTGCGAGCACAAGCATTTCGTTTTTTATGTCCATTGCTATGAAGTTTACCTCAGGATGTGCAGGTGCTGCCTGCGAAATGAATCCGCCCTTTCCGCAGCCAAGCTCAACATAAAGCGGCTTGCTGCTGTCTTCAAAAAGCGTATACCACTTTCCTTTCTGCTCCTGAGGATCTGCTATATAAAACGGGCAAGCTTCAAGTTCCGGCTTTGCCCAAGGTTTATGTCTGATACGCATAAAATGCCTCCATTTATAATTATACAAGAGCCTGAACGCTCACACTTGTAATATTATAGCACATATTAAAAAAAATAGCAAGATGCTCGGCAAAAAAAGGGACTTTCATGTACGTAGTCTCTTCCTAAAACTCCCCTCTGTTTTTTCACAATGGTATAAATATAGCCGGAAGTCATAATGACTTCCGGCTTTGTTTTTATATTCCAAAGCTTATACTATTGCGGAATAAAAGTCTTTGTAAAGCTTTGCCCTGGTAAGCTGCGGATAAAACTGCTGTATGAGTACAGCGCATTCAAGTCCGCCTTACAGTTCACTGAGTTATAGGTGAAACAGACTCAATACGTCCATCAACAAGCTTTACAAGCTTAGAGCCGTAATTTGCTGCTTCCTGAGAATGAGTTACCTGAACGATAGTCTTGCCGTATTTCTGATTGATGTCCTTGAAAAGCTGCATAATATTCATACCTGTCTTGGTATCAAGATTACCGATAGGCTCATCAAGGAAGAGTATCTTCGGATCAAACACAAGCGACCTTGCGATCGCAACTCTCTGCTGCTGTCCGCCGGAGAGTTCACGCGGAGTAAGCTTTCTCTTGTCCTCCATGCCTATGATCTTCAGGCACTCATCAAGCTTATCCTTGTATTCCGATCTGCTCTTTCCGCTTATCATCAGCGGAAGCGAGATATTGTCCTCAACATTGAGGTTCGGTACAAGATTATAGAACTGGAACACGAAGCCTACGTCCTCATTTCTCATTTTGCAGAGCTGCTTATCTTTCAGTGTGCTGAGATCAACTCCGTTTATCTTAACTGAACCTGATGACGGCATATCAAGTCCGCCGAGAAGATAGAGCAGTGTGGACTTACCGCCGCCGGAAGGTCCCATGATCGATATGAATTCGCCTTCCTCTACTGTAAGGTTGATATCCTTGAGTACGTGTGCAACTTCCTTGCCGTTTTCAAATGATCTGTTTACTTTATTTACCTCTATAACGTTCATATAATGACCTCCATCTTATTATTCGTATTTGAGTTCCTGAACTACATTGAGCTTCTTGCTCTTCTTCATTGTTGAAAGTGAAGCAATGAAGATAACTGCAATGAGTACAAGCGAGTATTGCGGTACCTGTGTTAAATCGAAGTCTATCTCCATCGGAAGATCTATGAACTTCATTATCTTGGACGAAATTTTGCACATCAGTACCGTAAACGGAACTGCAAGCGCTATACTCCAGAATACGCAGAACATATTCTCTGTAAATACCAGTCTCTTACGCTTTTTGCCGTTAAGTCCGACAGATGCCATTACAGCGAATTCTCTTCTTCTCTGCTGGAACGAGATAGCGATATTGTTGAATATTCCTATCGAAGCAACTATCATTGCAAGGTATGCGAATATTGAAAGCAGCATGATAAACTGTCTGTTGCCCTCAACGTTCTCAGCTTTCTGATCCTCTTTTGACTTATATGTTGCACCAAGATCGGCAAGGTAGCTCTTGAACTGCTTTTCAGCAGCCTCATAATCGCCGTTTACCTCAAAGACTACGTTGTATGCTTCCTTGTGGTGGAAAGTATTTCTGATGGTTTCAGGCTTTACGATCATCATACGTCCGTTGTTTTCAAGTCTGCCATCGAATACTCCGACGATCCTGAGTGAATAGGTCTCACCGTCAACTTCAACGTCAAGGTAATCGCCCTTATTCTTTCCGGATTTCTTTGAAACAAGGGTACTTATCATTACTGCATCGTCTGTTGAAGCCTGAAGCGCCTTGATCGATTCTGCGTTTTCTCCGCTGTTAAGACGGAGATATTCATTATAATTAGCATACTTTTCAGGTTCAGCGCCCTCAATAAAGAACAATTCATTATTGACAAGAGCATTTGCGTCATATATCGGAAGTATCGAATCCTTCTTAACACAATCAAGTGAATTAAGTTTATCGAGTATAAGGTCTGTTGTGGATGTATCTGAATTATTATCAATGATATTGTATACGCCGTAATCATATGACATTTCATCATAAGCACCGATTACAGTCTCTGTAAGGCTCGTTCCAACTGATGCTATCAGAAGAACTGATGAAAGTGAGATTACAAGAAGAGTTATATTGCCTCTGAGAAGCTTTGATGTCTTGATATTATTGAGTGCAAGGAAGATCGAAGGCTTCTTCTTGAATACTCCGCTGAGCCAGCCCGAAGCGTATTTCAGGAACTTTCTCAGGAACATGATAAGACCTACGAAGCCTGCAAGTCCGAAGAACATACATCCCTTGACTGTCCACTCACCTGAGTTTACAGCACCAACTATCGAGAGGATAAGAAGGAGGATTCCGAGAACGAAACGTACCTCGCCGCCCTTTTGCTTTGTTTCAAGTCTGTTGAGAATAACATCCTTTACAGGAAGCTTTCTTATCTTTCTTACCGGCATAAGTGCTGAAAGCACACACATACCAGCAGCAAATACAACACCTAATATCATGAGCGGTATCCTGATATTGAAATCCATGTATATACCGTATTCATAAAGAGGTGAAGCTACCTTATTAACAAAGTAAAGTATAACTTCTCCGAGAGCCACGCCGACGATACCGCCGACAATACCATAAAGCAGACTCTCCATAAGCAGTATGTTCTGTATCTTATTCTTTGTAGCGCCCTGACTCATAAACGTTCCGATAACAGTCATACGCTCAGTTATTATGAGCTTGAAAGCACCGTGTATGATAATGCAGCATATGATACATACTATCGCAAACATAAGATATACAGTGGTCTCAGTTGAATCGAGCATTGATCTGTACATACTGAGATCTGAAAGGCTCTCAGACTTTACTGCCTTATTATTTTTGTTGAACTCTTCCACGAACTTTACAGAATCTGTATCCGTAACGGCGGTGATGAAATTATACTTGCCGTTTGCGCCCATACGCTCATTCATGTATTCATATGGCATAAGTATTATAAAGCTGCTTTCAGTATCCTGATAGAACATTCCTCTTGGTGCAGCTATTGCCTGAATCGTTATATCTGTCCTTTCACCATTGAGGTAAACTGTGAACTTATCACCGATATTAAGATTCTTTTCGTCGGCTATTCTCTCAGAAATAACACCGATCGGTTCATTTGAAGTCTCCGGCATACTGCCCTGAGAAAGCGACCTGTTACAGTTCTTCATGCCCACAAGGTTCACGTATGTTATCTTGTCATCCTCGTTGATAACGCCTATCATACGAAGCTGTCCCTCGATCGCAGACAATCCTGCATGATCGAAGTCATTCTCACTGATATATACGTCCTCAGTGTTAGAATAGATACTTATATCCTTTCCGTCGGCTGAATGTTTAAGAGTATCAGTATAACCGTCAAGAATAACGTCTACCGCTCCTAAACTGAAAACAAACAATGCCGTGCTGATCATAATAGAGAATATCAGCAGGAAGAATCTTCCCTTTTTCTCTAACATATTCTTGGATATGTACTTTAAAAATACACCCACTTCCATTCCTCCTATTACATTTTTCAGAAATACTTTCAGACATTTATCATATGTCCGCATCATTGACTAAAATCATATCAATGAGTATTATAACACATATTTATTAAATAGTCATTAAATATTTCCTTTTTCTGCAGCTGCGATATTATAAATCTTTCCTGCATATTACAGATTATAACACACAATTCTAAAATAACACTTAATCAAATTCTTAAAAAAATCTTAATAATAAAAAAAGACTGCCGTATTCAGGGTGCTCCCCTTCTACGACAGTCTTGATAGTGTTTACTTGATGAGACCTACGCCCCAGATTACGAACTCGCCGCCTTCTGACTTGATCGAAACATCAAGATCGCCTGTTGTATCCTGATAGTATCCGATTTCAGCATCCGGGCCGCCCCATGTGTACTGCTTATTGCCCTTGATAGTTGTGGATTTGCCGTTCACAGTTACTGTAATGTTGCCCATGTTAGATGAGTTAGCCTTGAACACGATGATAAAGCCCTTACCCTGTGTTTTAAAGGTCATAGGTGTGCTGCCGTTAGCCTTATAGCCGTAAGGAAGCTTGCCATAACCTGTTGTGCTCTGCCATGAACCAGCATTGAAGCCTGAAAGCTTGCTGATGTCTACGTTTTCGCAGCTTTCATACTCAGTGCCGTATACAGCCTTTGAAGGCATTGTGTAAGTACCGTTACCTCTGTTCTCTGACTTCATTGCCTGACGGAAGAAGTATGCGAGACAATCTGCAACGAGCTGACCGCCCTTTTCGTGCGGATGATATTCGTCCTTGAAGTAGTCATCAGTCTTGAGTAAGCCGCTGTTGAAAGCATTAGTAAGAGCATCAACCATACTGATTACCGGCACATTGAAATTCTTACCGATAGCATACATCTGCTCCTGACTTGAGAATCCGCCCTTTGAACGGTTGATGAGAATAATCACTGCCGGCTCATTAGGCTGATCAAGTGCCTTCTTGACAAGGCTCTCGAAGGACTTCTTATAAGAGATGTCCTCGTGGTCATTAACTGAGAATTCGAGTACGAGAATGTCAGGATTCTTGCTGAATATTTCAGCCTGACTGCGGACAAGTCCAACTACTGAGGATGTTCCTGAAAGACCTGCATTTATCTCAGTGAAGGTGCCCTTTGCGAATGTATCATCTACATACGATGAGAAAGGTGATGAATAATTCTTTCCTTCTGTGATAGAACCGCCGAGGTAAGCAAGTGTAAGAGACTTGCCGTTTTCAGCTGCTTCAAGCTTTGCAGCAAGTCTGTCAACATTGCCCATCTGCTTGATTGAGTCCTGATAGAACTTGATATACTGAGCAGATGCTGTTTCCTGATAATCGTCCCACTTATTATCCTGCTTCTCAGGAACTGGGAATTCCTTGATCCTGCCGAGGATGAATGAGTTGATAAGGATGCAGTCTGCTAATTCAAATTTGCCGTTTTTGTCAACGTCAGCAGCCTTTTCCATCTGCTTATCGCTGATACCTTTGATAAGACCGCGGCGGGCTAAAATAGCGTCACAGCCGTTGATCTTGCCATCGAAGTTAAGATCGCCGAGTATAACAGTCTTTATTACCGGCTTTCCTGCGCCTGGGATAACAGTTCCCTCAGGAGCTCCGATAGCCTCATCAATGTAGAAGTTGCTGGTCGTGTTGATAGTCTCAACATAGATCTTTATATCGGTAGCATCCTCAGGTATCTTATAAGAGGTATTTGCGAGCTGTATCCACTCATCCGGACCGACCTCTCCTTCTGCGATGCCGCTGTACTGCGGATCGCCGTTTGCGTCCTTATATTCGAGAGTGAGCTTGAATTTCTCGGTGTCGCCGCCCTCAAGATACTTCGCATTAACGCTGAAGCTGTAAGAATTGCCCGGCTTGAATATGCTTGTATCAAGCGGCTTTTCGCCGCCGTTCCATGAAGCTGTTCTGTCCTGAACGAGGAGAGCCTCAGAGCCGACATATGCAGTACGTCCGCTTGTAAGAACAGATGCAGCGCCTCTGCCTGTCCAGCTGAAAGTATCCTTCTCGAATGTATCGTGGAACCAGTAGCCGTCCTTATCAGGGTGAGCCTCTGTCGGAGGTTCAGTAGGAGCTTCTGTCGGAACCTCGCCGCCATCGAGAGTTACAATATAGGTTGAAACGCTTTTTGCAGGAAGCTGTGAATAGAATGTTGAGCCGCTTGCTGACATATTCTTTGTTGGAGCAAGATTCTCAGTTCCGGATGTTCTGTAACGGTCAACGTTAACGATGTTTCTTCCGCTGATATCGAACTGCTGAGTTACCTCAGAATCGCCCTTGTTGATAGCAACGATCTCGATCTGTGTATCGCTGTGCTTGTATGCGGAAATGAGAATGTTTGAATCAGGCTGTTCTGTACAGTCGATACGAACATCACCGGGACGAACATATTTTGAGAACTGAGCCATCATGTAGCCGCGCTTGGTAATGGCACCGTTTGAACCGTTCTGCTCAAGGAGACCGTACTGTCTCTTGATGTACCACCATGTATAAACGCTCATATTACCTACAACAAGACCATTGTGGATATTCTCAGCTACCTGTACAGCTTCCGGCCAGCGGTTAGCGGAATTTGCATCAGAGTTCGGAACATAAACCTCTGTCATCCAGATCTCCTTGCCGC